>NZ_CEYLVT010000221.1:0-12445 GCF_982860115.1 Moorena sp. | reverse complement strand
CCCCACCCCCTACACCCCACACCTGAGGTCAAAGTAAAAAACCTACCCTTATGAGTAGGGGGGGTCGGGGTGTTCTTGTCTTAGGGGTAATCCAAACACTCAACCGACCATAGAAATTAGCACTGTCAAGATATTAAACAGTCTCCTTAATATAATCTGCCACTCGCAGTGCATTAGCTACTATCGTTAAAGCAGGACTAACCCCCAACGAGGTTGGCATAAATCCGCCATCCACAACAAAGACATTGTCATGATCGTGCAAACGGCAGTATGGGTCAAGCACTGATGTTTTGGGATCGGTCCCAAAACGTGTGGTGCCCACTTGATGGGCTGTGTGACGATCATCTTTATCCCCGGTGGCACCAAACATAAATACTACCCCAGCATGGCGCATCACTTTCTTGAGCTGGCGCATATAGTAACGGGAGCGGTAAATATCGTAAGGATGAAATTTGTGGACTAGATGGATCGCTCCTGTGTTGGTAACCTCTACCCTGTTTTCGGGTTGGGGTAAGTCTTCGACAAATCCCGTCATCGCCAGTATCCGTTTGAGTAGGAATTTTGCGATCGCATCTGGAATTGGTACCGGTAAATTTTCTTGTATGCTCAGATGCCCAGGGATTGGAACGGTTTGGGAATACCCGAGCTTATGGGGAAAATCTGCTGAGCCAAAATAAAGATCCGTGAAGCCTAACTGCTTGATGAAGGTATCTGCGCCACCGGTAGGTTTGCTAAACAACCCAGCCGCCAAAGCACCGCAATGGTACATATAATTTCTGCCAACCTGACCACTACGACCAGTTAAGCCAGATTTGATTAGGATTACTGGGCTACCGATAGCTCCAGCTGCTATAATATAAGTCTTAGCTTTAAGCGTTTCGATGGTACCACTATCGCGCCAGCGAAGTTTTACACCAACCACCTTACCTTGAGGGTTGGTAACCAAGCACTCTGCTTCTGTATTAGTTTTTAGCTGGAGATGGTAATTGCTGACGGCTCCATCAATAGCACATACCAATGTCGAAGCACGAGAGTCATTGGGGCAGTAGTAGCCTGGACATTTAGGACAGCGAAGGCAACGGTTAAAGTCGATGCCCAGGGGTAAGTGGAAGGGAGTAAATCCAGCTTTCTCAATCCCCCGCTCCAATTTCTGATTGATCGGCTCAAGGGGAGGAGTCTTGGCTGGATAGCTGTGGGCTGGTGTTTCTAGATGGAGGATTTTATTAGGATCATCTCCAGCAACATGGAATAATGACTCCGCCTGATCGAAATAGGGGGAGAGGTGATCATAAGTAATTGGCCAATCCCAGAGGTGACGTGGTAGCCATTCACTATAGTACTTGCCAGGATGGAAATCATTGCGGCTCGGACGCATCAACACTGCACCATAGAGGGAGGTACCACCACCAAGAATTCCGCCAATAAACAATCGGGTATTACGCCCATTAACCTCGATGGTGCGGTCATCAAAAGCTGCCATGTCGATCAGCATTCGTTGCTCGTCCTGGTAAGGTTCACTGTCAATGAATCGGTTACCACGCTCAACCAGTAAAACCTGCTTACCAGCTTTAGCTAGCGCCAACGCAACAGTTCCTCCACCAGCTCCGCTACCAATGATGATGGCATCAAAATCGTTTGTCATATAGTAAAGGGAACAGGGAATAGGGAACAGGGAATAGGGAATAGGGAGCAGGGAGCAGGGAGCAGGGAGCAGGGAGAAGTAAAGACATAAGATGTAGGAGATCACAGGTAAGAGGGTAAAAAACCTGTGTACCTCGTTGGGAGCAGTAAAGAAAAGGGAAAAAGAATTTTTCCCTCTGCAGTCTTGATGCAGCAAGTACGATAATAGCGATGCATCGCTATTCCCGATTCCCGTTCCCCTCCTGGGAGGGGTTAGGGGTGGGTTCCGATTCCCGATTCCCGTTCCCCTCCTGGGAGGGGTTAGGGGTGGGTTCCGATTCCCGATTGTTTCATTGTCGAGCAAACACCTTATCTAAACGTTTTTCCCATTTCTTCTGATTATTCATAGCCTCTTGAACGAAGGGTGACCAAGCAATTAGTTTAATAAATAATAGATTAATCCATGAAGCAGGAAAACCGAGGGGTCTAACAATATCTAGAAATAAAACCACCCGCATCCCATCGGTTTCATTCCATACCTCATGGGGGAAGCTATCATCAAACATCATTGCTTTCCCTTCTTCCCAATAGCGAATGTCGTTACCAACACGAATCCGACAATTTTCCTTCGGTTCAGGAACACGTAATCCTAGAAGACATCTGATCACCCCTTTATAAGGTCCCCTATGTTCAGGGATATGCTTACCTGGTAATAGAATTGAAAAAAAGGCCGTTTTCATGCCAGGAATTTTTTCAATTATACGAGTAGTTTCCGGACATTTTTCACAATTTTGTTTAACTTTGATTCCATAGCCATAAAAACCATAGGTTTTCCACCGATTATCTGTGCTGATATATTCGGCTTGGTCTGGGGAAATGTCGTGGAAGTTGGGTAGACTATCTCTATATTTCAATACTTGATCGAGCTCTTGGCTAATCGTCATCCATTGAGATTCTAACTCAGCTACCCAATCAAATTGGTCAGTCTCAAAGAATGCTGAATTACCAATTAATGAATAATTAGTAATTAGCTTTTCCAACTTGTAGATAAGTGGTCTACCAATACCATAGATCAGGAAATTTCTGGCTTTTTCCTTAAGAGCCTCTAAAGAACGTTTCATGGTTAATTATTTTAGCTTAGACGGATATGTTACCATACCTAATTATTTTTTTTAGCAACTAGTAAAAAAAATAATAAATTGCTAGTGATGGTCGGAATTAGTCACTGGGAATTAGTAATCTTAAACACATTTAGCTATCAGCTGATCCAATAACAACGTTAGGATTCTGATGAAGCAACATTCAACTGACTCAACAGATCGGTAATACTACGCTGTTGAAGTTGACTCTGTCGCCATTCACCTACTGCGTCTAAAGTGCCATCAAGAAATCGCAGCCGACATTCCCGACGTTTAATCTTGCCACTAGAGGTTTTGGGAATACTTCCGGTTTTCAGCAGCACAATCCCATAAACATCAGCAATATGCTCTTGGGCTACTGCTTGACGAATGGCTGCCACTACTTCATCAACCACTAAGTGTCTCAGATAACTGCGCTTGATCTCTTGAGCAATAACTAATCGTTCTTCCCCGTCTAAATCTACGGAAAACGCTGCACTAGCGTTGGGTCGCAGGGCTGGATGACTCTTCTCAACAGTTGCTTCAATATGCTGGGGATAGCGGTTGTTGCCCCATAGGATCATCAATTCCTTGAGGCGACCGGTGATAAAGAGTTCCCCATCTTGTAGGAATCCTAAGTCTCCGGTGCGCAGAAATGGTCCAGTGCCGGTGTCTTTTATGTAGGCACCGAATGTACATTCTGTTTCCTCTGGTTGATTCCAATAGCCCTTGCCGACACCATTACCAGATACCCAAATTTCCCCAACTTTATTTTCTGGACACTCTGTTAAGGTTTCCGGGTCAACAATTACCAACTGATCACCCAACCAGGGCTGACCACAGCTGACAATTCCTTGTGCTCCCTTTTGGTCTTTAGTAGCAGCTACCACCTGATTTTCTCCTAGGGCACCTTGCTCAACATACTTAATTACGGGAGGGTTAGCTTTCAATCCCCCAGAAATAAATAATGTGGTTTCAGCCATACCGTAGCAGGGATAAAATGCTTCTGGTCTAAAGCCACAAGGGGCAAAGGTCTCGGCAAACCGTTCTAGGGTTTCGGCTCGAATCGGTTCAGCACCGGAAAACGCTACTTCCCAGCTGCTGAGGTCTAGAGTTTCTATCTGCTCTGGAGTGACCTGACGACACAAGAGGTCATAGGCAAAATTGGGACCGCCACTGGTAGTGGCTTTATAGCGGGAAATCGCTTGCAGCCAACACACTGGTTTCTGTATCAAGGCTACTGGTGACATGAGTGTAACGGGAAATCTCCCATAGATGGGCTGGATTACACCACCAATCAACCCCATATCATGAAACAAGGGTAACCAGATCACGCCTTGACTGTTAAGAGTATGCTCGAAGCACTGATAGATCAAGGCTGAATTGTGCAGGATATTGCCATGGGTCACCATTACCCCTTTTGGCTTACCGGTAGACCCTGAGGTGTATTGTAAAAACGCTAAGCTATCGTGATCTGGGCGCTCCGTTTCAATCCAGTCTGATGCTAGAGACGGGGAAATTTTATTGCTTTCTATCCAGGACAGTTGAGTTAAGCTTGGGGCTAATTCTGGATTGGAGGCACACTGCTGCTGGATTCTTTTCCATAAGTCTGTGGTAGTAAGGGCTACTGTAGCTTGGGCAGAAATGACCCGCTGCTGTAATTGGGCAATAGCCTGTTTCGACCGGGGGGGATTAGCGGTCACTGACACCACCGAGGCATACAGACACCCGAAGAAAGCAGCAATGAACTCTAAACCAGCGGTATAGGGGTAGACTAATAAGGCACGGGAGCCAGGGGCAACTAGAGACTGTAACTGAGCAGCAATGGCTCTGGCCTGTTGGTCTAACTGTTGATAGGTCAACAGGCCAGATTCTGTCTCCCCGTCTGCTAGGAAAGTGTAAGCGATTTGGTTAGGTTGGTTTATCGCTCTATCGACCACGAGATCGACTAAGTTAGAGTATTTAGCTTTATGGTTTGCCATTATGCGATCGCGCATTATCCCTGCGTTGTTTCCCCTCATACCAAGCTTAGACGCGAGGTTACCAGACCCAATCAACAAAATCTGCATCTTACGAAACAGATTTTTAGATGCAGAATAGCTTACCTGTCAACTGCTATCGACGCAAGAGGGTAGACTTGACATGATTGATAGAATTTTTCACAAGTTTTGGTAGTTCATGGCAAAATAACCATCAAGTCAACCCCAAAAATAGCAATTCATTGGCTTCAACAGTGGCAACTAACACTAAATGGAGCGATAATCTCTGTTTAGAACATTATTAGCTGAGGTTGAAGGTTCACAACTAGGCTCAATGATCGAAAAGTCATGGAGGGGTAAGGGCAGACGATCACCCAGTGCCATTAACTGGAGTTGGGTGATCTAATCTTTTAGTGTGGTGAAGGAGTGCAACATGGAATTGTTGAACCAGGTCTGGAACGGGAAAGAAAGCTCACCGGCCACTGTGGTTACGAGTGATCACAAATCTACCGTCAGTTCCCCAAAATTATCTCAAGGAGCATCAAGCATTGCCACTTGGTTAGTGTCCAAGCTGGCAGACGTACTTGAGCTGGATGCCCAAGAAATCGATATTCATCGGGATTTTACCGATTATGGTTTAAATTCTATTGAAGCTGTTAACTTATCCGGAGAGCTGGAGAATTTCCTCGGACATCGGCTTTCCCCAACCCTTTTATGGGATCACGACAATATTGAGGCATTGGCTGAGTATTTGGCAGAATACGTTGCTAAACAACCAAAAGACAACTCGCAAGCTAACCATGAAACCTCATCGGCGAGGTCAATACCTGAAACGAATGGTCATATATCGGCAAAAAACGGTCTAATCCCAAATCAAGAGGCAGAAAAGCTAAACAATCAAGATATCCCACCGGAATACCACAATTTCCACCTATACCCAGAATACCGCAAACTGCAATTGCAACAGGAGGAAATTAAAGCCCTCGGGGTTAACAATCCTTTCTTTACCCCCCAAGAACGAGTGGTAAACAATACCACACAGATTGGTGGTCGGGAACTGATTAATTATGCCACTTATAACTATCTGGGGATGTGTGGTGACCCAGTGATCTCTCAAGCAGCAAAGGATGCCATAGATCGTTATGGTACCTCCGCCTGTGCTAGCCGTCTGTTGTCAGGGGAAAAACCCTTACATCGAGAGCTAGAAAAAGAAATTGCTGACTTTATTGGTACTGAGGATAGTATCGTCTATGTGGGCGGTCATGCTACTAACGTAACTACTATTAGTCACCTATTTGGCAAAAACGACCTAATCTTACATGATTCTCTGAGCCATAACAGTATTCTACAGGGATGCATCCTGTCAGGAGCTAGCATTATTGCTTTTCCTCATAATGACTGTCAGGCGTTGGATAAAATACTCCAGGAACGTCGTCACCACTATCAACGGGTACTGATTGTGATCGAAGGGGTTTACAGTACTGATGGTGACATTCCGGACTTGCCTGAGTTCATTGCAGTCAAGAAACGCCACAAAGCTTTCCTGATGGTAGATGAAGCTCACTCCATCGGGGTACTAGGCAAACACGGTCGAGGGGTTGGTGAGTTCTGTGGGGTTGATCCCGCTGATGTAGATTTGTGGATGGGTACCCTGAGCAAGTCGTTTGCTAGCTGCGGTGGCTATATTGCTGGTTGCGCTGCTGTGGTAGAATACCTCAAGTATACCTCCCCGGGATTTGTCTATAGTGTTGGCATAGCTCCTCCTAATGCAGCCTCGGTCTTGGCTTCCATAAGGCTACTCAAGGCAGAACCAGAGCGAGTTGCACTGTTGCACCAGCGAGCTAAACTTTTCCTGGAATTAGCCCAGAAACAGGGACTCAACACAGGGACGAGTAAAGACTCTCCAGTGATTCCAATTATTGTCGGGGATGCGTTGAAGTCGGTGCAACTCTCTCAGAATCTCTTTAAGCGTGGCATCAATGTCCCGTTTATGTTCTATCCGTCGGTGCCGCAAAATGCTGCCCGCCTGCGCTTCTTTATCACCTGTAACCATACGGAGGAGCAAATTCGCTTTACGGTGAACACCCTGGCTCAAGAAGTAGCAAAGCAACAGCCGGACGATTGTACCCAGACATCATCCTTAGAGTAACTAAGATTAACTATCTTATAGTAACTATACTGCACACGGTCATAACCTGAGCTTATTGATCATCCCCCCCATCCCCCCTTCATAAGGGGGGAGAAGAGTTTACCCAAAACACCGGGGGTAGAGGAGATCGAAAGCTCAGTTTAGACCGGTGCTAAGTATAACTATCTGGCAGGTAAATCTAAGGGAAAACTGGCAACTTACAGATTACAAACCCCGTTGGCGGATTGAGTGGAAATTAACTCGGGGATCAGACTATATATATTAGCAAACCTTAGCAACTAACTAACTGGGGAAAAGTATCCCACCCCGTTACCTAATAGTTAGTGGCTGACAGGTAATCCGCCAAGGACATCTTTCCAACTCGGGTTTTGTTAAGCCAGCTGTGATCAATTGATACATTCTCATAAATCAATTCCGGAAAACCTAACTATCGTTTCAGGTGCCACTTATGCGAGTTTTACTGCTATATCCTCTGTTTCCGAAAAGTTTCTGGTCAATGGAGAAAACCATTGAGTTGGTGAATCGCAAGGCACTGATGCCACCCCTAGGTTTGGTGACAGTAGCAGCGATATTACCTCAGACATGGTCCTTTAAACTGGTTGACCGCAATGTATCTGAGGTAACGGAGGCAGAATGGGATTGGGCTGAGATGGTGATTCTCTCAGGTATGATCGTCCAGAAAAAGGATTTTCTTGAGCTAATTCAGGAAGCTAAGCGCCGTGGGAAAAAGGTAGCTGTCGGTGGTCCTTACCCGACTACCTCACCTCACGAACCTGAAGGGGCTGGGGCAGATTACTTGATTTTGGATGAAGGGGAAATTACCCTACCGATGTTTGTCTCAGCGATTGAACGGGGCGAGAGTGAAGGGGTTTTCCGTGCTAATGGTGAGAAGCCAGATGTTACGGAAACCCCAATCCCCCGCTTTGATCTTCTTGACCTCGAAGCCTATGACACTATGGCAATCCAGTTCTCTCGGGGTTGTCCATTTCAGTGCGAATTCTGCGATATTATTGTCCTCTACGGTCGCAAACCCCGTACTAAAGCTCCAGAGCAGTTGTTAGCTGAACTAGAACGCCTCTTAGAACTGAATTTCCAAGGGGGGATTTTTCTAGTCGATGACAACTTTATTGGCAATAAGCGCAATGTCAAAATTCTGCTGAAAGCCATGAAAGTCTGGATGGCTGAACATGAGTATCCTTTTAGCTTTATCACAGAAGCTTCAGTGGATTTGGCTCAAGACCAAGAACTGATGGACCTGATGGTCGATTGTAATTTTAAAGTGGTCTTTTTGGGCATTGAAACTCCTGATGAAGACAGCCTTACCCTGACTAAAAAGTTCCAAAATACTCGGGATTCTCTGAGTGAATCGGTGGATGCGATTACTAATGCCGGTCTGAGGGTGATGGCTGGGTTTATCATGGGCTTTGATGGAGAAAAACCAGGCGCAGGCGATCGCATTGTCCAGTTTATTGAGAAAACCTCGATTCCTATTGCCTTGTTTAGTATGTTGCAGGCATTGCCTAATACTGCTCTGTGGCATCGCCTTGAGAAAGAAGGACGACTTCTCGATGGTGGAGCTAATATTAACCAAACCACTTTGATCAATTTTGTTCCAACTCGGCCTGTGGAAGAAATTGCTCGTGAATATGTGGAGGCGTTTTGGACACTGTATGACCCAGAGCGATTTTTAAAGCGCACCTACAACCACTTTATGAAGCTTGGTCTACCGAGGCATGCGGTACCTCGTCGGATCGATTGGATAACTATCCGGGCGCTACTAACCCTATGCTGGCGACAAGGGGTTCTTCGTAAGACCCGCTGGACCTTCTGGAATAGTCTGTTTAAGCTGATCCAGCAGAAACCGAAAGTGGTGGGCTCTTTCTTTGTGGTTTGTGCCTACGCGGAACACTTCCTCGAATATCGCCAAATTGTCCGTGACCAAATTGAGGCTCAGCTGGCTGAATTTATGACTAATAAACCAGCACCTTTACCGGCTAAGGATAAGGAAGTGGCGGTAAGCGAATCCGCGATCGCATAGCGTAGCCCTTCGGGCTAATCGCATAATTTATTCTTTAGGGAGTAGGGAGTAGGGAGTAGGGAGTAGGGAGTAGAGGGCATTGCTTAATAATGGAATGATTTGAAGAGTGAGGTAGAATGGGCATCTGTGGAATGGGCATCTTGCGTGGAACTGGCATCTTGCCAGTTTCCTCCTTATTCTCGCGCGGGCAGGATGCCCACTCTACTTCTATTCATTCCAAGATTGACCCAACACCCCCGATTCCCGATTCCCGATTCCCGATTCCCGACTCCCTGTTTCCCGTTCCCTATTCCCTACCTCAACTTGGTGCTAGATCTAAGATGACCTTTAATCAACAGCACGCTATTATCACAGGGGGCTCCAGTGGGATTGGCAAAGCCACTGCCAAATTATTAGCCCAGAAGGGAGCTAATCTGACCTTGATTGCTAGGGATGCAGCCAAGCTAGAGCAGGCTAAAGTCGAGATTGAAGGGATGGGAACGCATCCGCAAGCAAAAATTCTAACTATTTCTGCTGATGTTTCCCAGGAGATACAGGTAGAAGCAGCCATTGAGCAAGCAATTAACCAAATCGGTCCAGCTGACCTATTAATCACTAGCGCTGGTATTGCTCATCCCGGTTACTTCCAAGAGCTGCCCATAGAGGTATTTGAACAAACCATGGCAGTTAACTATTTTGGTTCCCTCTATGCAATTAAAGCAGTACTACCTAGCATGGTAGAGCAACACAAAGGTCATATTGTACTGCTATCTTCCGGTGCTGGACTGATTGGTATTTATGGCTATACCCCTTACAGTCCCAGTAAATTTGCCCTGCGGGGTTTAGCGGAATCCTTGCGCGGTGAGTTAAAGCCCCAAGGCATTCATGTTTCTATTGTCTATCCTCCCGATACGGATACCCCACAACTGGAAGCAGAAAATAAAACCAAGCCCCAGGAAACTAAGATGATTACCGGCAGTGCCGAGATGTGGAGTGCCACTGCCGTAGCCGATCAAATTGTAAGAGGTATTGAGAAAAAGCAGTTTGGGATCATGCCAGGATTCGAGATGAGATTACTAGGCCGGTTCCATAGTTTGCTCGCCCCTGGATTGAATTGGTATTTTGATCGGATTGTTGCAGCCAATAAGGGGAAGAGTGATTTTAGGGATTAGGGAGTCGGGAATCGGGAATCGGGAGCCGGATAATTACCCTTAATAAAAATCTCCCCATCTCCCCATCTCCCCACCCTCCCCACACTCTCTATGAATTACAAGGCATCAGCTGAGTTAAGCGCAGAACAATCTCATCAATTCCCTTTTCTAAGACTTTGCCTGACTGGGATGGTTGATTAACCATGATGCTAAATACGATAGTGCCGTAATCAGGATGTTCTAGATATCCAGACAGAGCTTTCACTCCTCTGAGGGTACCGGTTTTGGCTTGAACTTTAGTTTGTGTAGAGGGATGACGCAACCGATTTTTGAGAGTACCGCTCACTCCCGCCACCGGTAAAGAAGCTAGGAAAACTTGGTTATTATTGGCATCACTCATCCCTTTAAGAGTGGTTACAAATACCTCCGGAGTGGCTAAATTTTTCCGGGATAAGCCAGACCCATCTACCAATCGATAACTATTAGGGTTAACTCCTAATTCCGCCAAAGCATCCTGTACTGCTTCGGATCCGCCAATATAGCGCAATAAGGTATCAGCATAGCTATTGTTGCTTTTTAGATTCGTTACCTTCACCCATTCTTTCATGGACTTAGAACGAATCGGAGTATTGGGATGAACCTTGTTTAATGCTGCCGCTGTAGTTAATAGTTTAATATTAGAAGCAGGGATAAAGTATTGATTAGCATTGTGGCTGTAGAAAACCTTCTCTTCCGATAATGATTCAACCACAATCCCCCATTTCCCCCTCGCCAAGGAAGGATGATCGATAATCGAGTTAATTACTGGTGGCAGAAACTCCGGACAAATGCCATTTTTGTTCGTTTCCGGAGGAGGAACAGGGATTTTAATGGAATCGGGAGGAGCTATTTCTGGAGGAACCACAGAAATTTCCAGAGATTTTCCCTCTTGCCTTAAGTCCGCAACTGTTCTAGCATTAGCTTTTCTAGACGTAATAGGAGATACCGTAGTCAGCACAGCTACAGTTAGCATTCCTAAGGATTTCAACCAATAATTCAATTGGGTCATAGTGAGGTAGTCGTGTTGCTACAGTTCAACAAGCAGTAACAAATAAAAAAAGTCTTGGTAGTGTAGGATTTTATTCCAAACTACATCCTACATGATTTTTGAGAACACCGAGATTTTTTTCGTTTTTTAATTAAAAATAAGCATACCAAAAATCAAGACATTCTCATACTCCATTGAAAAACTATAACTAGTGTTTCAATATTCCTGAATTTTATTCAAAAACAGATTAAATTTCGATGAATATTAGATGAATTTATCCATTTTTTTTTAAAGGTTTTTCCATCTTGGGTTGAAGTCCCTTGGGTTTAAGTTAAAAGTTAAAGGTTATTGGTTTAAGGTTTAAGGTTTAAGGTTGAAAGTTATTTGGTTGTTCGCCTAGGGTGGCCTTTTGGCCAAGGTTACAGGTTTAAGGTTGTTAGCCATTAACCTTCGAGTCAGGTAGGCTTAAGGGATGCTTTGCGTTAGTCCACCCATAAGCACTTCAATTTGTAATAGGGAAAATATTACATCAAATCTGGTTAGGTTTCAGCAGTTTGCGTTCGCGTAGCGTGGCCTACGCGATTGGCCGTAGGCCACGCTACGCGAACGCATTAAGTGCATAGTGGCGTGGCACACTTAAAAATGTAGGTTGGGTTGAGCGGTAGGGAAACCCAACAAAACTTTACTGGTGTTGGGTTTCATTCTTCAACCCAACCTACGCTTATTGCACCATTTTAGATGTGTCGGTCCAATAGGGTGTGTTAGGGGCGCGCCTTGCCATCATATTCAACTTCGTAGCCAGCATAACCCCGTAACGCACCACCACAAGGCTTGCTCTAATTTTCCGCCTCTTCGCCCCTGGCTGGGACAGCCCATCGGGAAATTCTTACTGGCAAGATGCCCATTTTGTCACGCGGCTTGATGCCAGTTCCACAGCAAGATGCCAGTTCCACAGCAAGATGCTCATTGTGTCACGCGGCTTGATGCCAGTTCCACAACCAGATGCCAGTTCCACAGCAAGATGCCATTATGGAAGTAGCTCCTACTTGGTTGGGAGAAAAACCGCGCTGGAGATGATTAATGGCCATGACCAGCGCGGTTATTAGTACGGTCGTTTACTTTCTATAGTATACATAACTCCTTGAAAAAATGCAAGAGTTAAATAATTTTTTTTACATTTATTTACAACTAGTTTAGTTTGTGATTTTTTACCTCAATTATGTGTAATTTAGCGTGATTTTTTTTCTTAGTTTAGCCGTTAGCTATTACAGGATATAGCAATTATTATTTGGGTGAGGTAAAAATTATTGGGTTTAGGGAACAGGGAAGACCTAGCAGGGGGACAACGAAGCTTGTAACATAGACAGGGCTTGTTCTCTAGCCC
>NZ_CEYLVT010000220.1:0-12536 GCF_982860115.1 Moorena sp. | reverse complement strand
AGTTAAGTTCTTCCCCGACACTCCTTTTGCCAGCATCCTTGACTTGGGGTTCAAAGTCAGACCGTAGGGATAGTAATACCCGTAATTTATCCCCATGGGCATTTATGGCTGTCAGTATCTGTTGGAAAAACTCCTTACGCTGATCTAAGTTTTGACAGAGTGTAATTATTTCTTCGCTTTGGTCAATAAACAGTAATACCTTAGAGTTGGGGTGATTTTTTGCCCAAACATCAATGCTGATTGCCAGATTATGCTGGGGGTTTTGTGGCTCTACCCCTGGTAACTTAGCATCAGTCAGCACATTATTTAATAGTTCCAAGGGCGTCTCACCAGGACGGAGGGTTGGCAAAATACACCATTTCTCGGTCTGAGATTGCCGTAGTTTGGGAATTAATCCGGCCTTGACCAAGCTAGATTTACCGGAACCAGAAGCACCCAACACCACTGTAAAGGGATTAGCTTTGACAAAATCTTCTAACTTTTCTATTAGTAATGTTCTACCGAAAAACAGTGAACTATGTTTCTCGTTAAAGGAGTTTAAACCCTGATAAGGATTTTGTGACTTATCTAATGGTGGTGCTGGAGGTAAATTAAGTTCATGTCCCGGAGAAAGAAAGATATATTCTCCCTTATCATGTTTGTTTAAACACGATATACCCGGGGTTTGTCGTAAACGGCATTTTTCTGTGGCAATTTCGATTGTATCCCGTAAATATAAATATAATTTTGTGGCTGTAATTACCCCATCTCCAGCCGGTTTACCCTGTTGGCCACCAGGAATTATATCTGCTGCCCCTTCAAGGATGTTTAATAATGCACTAGCAAAAGGGGAATGATTACCGACTTGACCGCGTTCGCTATCTAAAGTAAAGTTATCTAAGGCTTTTTGATCCGAGGCTGAGGAGGTAAGGATTTGCCAGGCTGGGTCAGTAATAAAACGGTCGTATCGTTCTTTGTGAATTACTTCTGGGCATGTTAATAAATCCCTAGTATTGGACCATTTAAAAGCACCAGCAAAACAGCAGTCCAGGATACCCAAGAAATGACGACAGGGTAATTGAATTAAAGCATCATGCAACTTCGTCATGGGCAGATAACTATTAGTATCCCCCAGTTTGGCATCTTGAGGAATTAAGTAACCCGCCGGACCATCATCCCCATTGAGAGCGACGCCATGACCAGCAAAGTAAAATAATAAGCGGTCATTTTCAGTAACTTCTTCGGGTAAGGTATGGGATAAAAATTTGTTAAAGTTGGACAGAGTGGCTACTTCGTCTAAGCATTCCCAAACTTGGTAATCATGCTTTTTGCGGAGAATTTCTGCTAGTTTTTTGGCATCGTTTACGGCAGTGTTTAGGGAAGAAATGCCATTGGTATAGTTATTGATACCAATGATCAAGGCGAGATTGCGAGCAAACATATTATTCTCAAATGACTTCTGACTAATGACGACGCTACTTATTCAAACCCAAACTGTCCCTGTGATGGTCAATCTTCCTGGGATCATCCCCATGACTCTCGCCCAGTTTTCTGAATTCTGTTTAGCCAATCGAGATCTACGAATTGAGCGCACCGCCAGTGGAGAAGTTGTGATTATGCCCCCAGTCTTTTCCGATACAGGCAATCGGAACCTCAAAATTTCTCAACAATTGGCTAACTGGGCTGATCGCGACGGTACGGGTGAAACCTTTGACTCCAGCACTGGCTTTACCTTACCCAATGGAGCGATCCGCTCTCCAGATGCCTGTTGGATTAAACTGGAGAGCTGGAATGCTTTAACGGAGGAACAGAAAGCTTCTTTTGCCCCCATTTGCCCCGACTTTGTGATCGAGTTACGTTCCGCTAGCGATACACTCAGTGCCTTGCAAGAGAAAATGCAAGAATACCTTGACAATGGCACATCCCTGGGTTGGTTCATCGACCGCCAAAACCGGAAAATTTACATTTATCGTCCTAATCAGAAACCAGAGATTTTGGACAATCCTGAAACCGTTAGCGGTGCTCCGGAACTGGCGGGGTTTGTGCTAAACATGAGCAAGATCTGGTGAAAGCAATTTACGATCATTGACGTAGATTCTGGCTTGGTTGAGATTGATAGCTCGGTTGGCTATTATTGGATGACTTTACTATCCACCAACCAAGACTAGCGGCTACTAATACCCCAACTACCCCCAAAATCAACCATTTTACTGGTTTTTTTTTGGAGAATTAGTAGTTATATCATTAACCACAGGATTTGCCACAGTAGTGGTTGTAGCTCCGACGTCAGATGTATTTTCTAGAGCTTGAATCACCGCCTGGGAGAGGGCAGTTAACCCCACCGGATCAGTAAAATATACCAGGTGATTGCAGCCAATTTCCTGAATCGTCGGTTGTGGGTTCCGCTCTGAAGCTACGCTTTTTATACTTTGTACTGTTACGGCGATATCATTGGGTTGATCAAAGAAAGCCAGGTTTATAGGTTTCTTAAATAACTTATGCATTAGTCGTTTTAAGGGACTAGAGGCTTGATTTCGCTCTGCCTTCAGGGCGGCGGGAAGAATCGATGTATTACCAGCAATAATTGAGTAAGGTACTTTGGGGTCGGGACTTGCTGCTAATTTTTCCAAGAACTCAGAAGTGGGATGCATCTCGTCTAGGGAAATATCAATGGTTTCAATTCGATCAGGTAATTGCTTAATAGTTTTGAGTAACGTCCCCATCATTGGTACTGGTATGGGAAATTTTAACAGCCCATTTAAACCAATACTTAAAGTAGCTAATGCCCAATCTTCAATTGCAGACCAAGGGGAACCAGCATTGGGTGTACCTAGCATAATTAAATGCCCAACCATCTGATTACCTCCTTCTTGTTCAATAAACCAACGAGAAACCAAGCCTCCCATGGAATGGGCGATAATGTGCAAGGTTTTACCGTGGTTCTCCCCTAACCCTACAGCTTCTAGCCTCTGCTTGAGCAATTTAGCATTCTCTACAATTGAGGTATTGATATTCTCATAATCATAGGTGAGTACTAGGTCATATAGTTCTCCCAGAGGTTTTTCTGTTCCATCCACCTCAACCTGGGCGGAGCGGAGGCTGGGCAGCATCTTCTCGGTATCACCAATAATACCGTGTACGTAAAGGACTATGCGTTGGGCTTGGGCAACCTGGGACTTGACTTGTTCAACCTCTTTTGTGTAGTTAACCTCTCCAGAGGAAGTGACATCCGCTGCTGCCAAGATTGGGTAAGTGAACTCTAGCCCCAGTTGTTTAAACACTACTTTTTGGAAGAAAATTCGGATCGAACCCCCCAAGCTGCGGCTACCTTCACTAATTGGTTCTGTTAAGCGTTCCAGTAAAATCTCCGTTTTGCCCTCCGGAGTAGACCGAGCCCGTCCCAAAGGCAGGAAAAACTCCCCATCGTAGCTAATGGGTAATAGTTCTTCATCAGAAGCAAGGGGTCGATCAACAATCACTTTCAGGGGATTGTTGGGTGTAACCGCTGACGGATTTTCCACCTCTGTTAATTCCAAGGCGCTTAAACCGGGATCCGTTCCCCGACTGCTAGTAAACTCAAAGGAATTAATGGTCGGATGGTCTTCCCGCAGTATCGGTGGTAAGATATGATTACCTAAATCCCTGGTTGACTGGGGGATAGTGCTGAGCCGTGCCTTGGCTATGAATTCGGAATCTGTGGTTAATTTCACATTTGTTCCCGGCAAAACTGACTCATCTCCTCTGCTAATTTCAGCTGTGTGTAGAGGACGCACGGTAGTAATGCTAATTTGGCTAGTAAACCAGTCATCATAGATTTCGTCTTCTTCGTCTTGGCTGGAGAGGTCACGAGTGGGAATCTTTTTCATCAAGCGGTTGAGGGTACCATTACCGCGACGGCTTGTATGGACAAGACGTTGTTTAGGTAAGTCAAGTTCTCCTTGTTCGAGCAAAGTGGCATCAAATTCCGTCGAGCAAACAATCAGTTTGAGAATATCTTTAACTTCCGTAATCCCCGCTTTTTCCCATAGTCGTTTGGGAACTGAAGCAACAATAGCTTTGCCGCCCATAGCCCAGGCTTCATCTCCCTCTTTCCCACTTGGCTCCAGCCAAATTCCGCCCCCATCTAACAACTCAGATGAGACGGCGTAACGGTCGGTTAAATCCAGCAGAGCACAATACAGTGGTTCATCGCTGGTGTTTTTCAGCTTAACTTTGAATCGGGGCGATCGCCACCGGCCATTTTCCTGTTTATATTCCAGGCGAATGTCAGTATCTAGTAACAGTGACCCATCCTGTTGGTAAACCAAGATTTGCACGGCATCGGGGCGAATGCGGCTGGTGGCTGGGCTAGCCATTTCACTGATATTCAGCCAACGGGTGATATGTTCTAATCGCTCAATCGCCTGCAAGGCAGTGGCATTGGTGTAACCTGAAATGGCAGCCACTAGAGGACGGTCATCCGCTGGTTGTGTAATTAAATAGTGTCCATCACGAGCCAGTAACTGAAACTCGGCTTCTTCTGGGGTTGCCACTTCCCGAACATACAACGAAGGCTGATTGTTAGAGGTATTGAGTAGGCTGGTACGGGCTAATTCTACACCAGCTGGTTCTCCTGACAATAAAACCCCTTTCGGTGGCAGGGGCAAACTGGTAATGACTGCTTTCCAGGTCATTTCGGGATTTAAATCCCCAAGACCACTAATTTGAATTGTACTGAGCTGGGGCATTACTTCTACAATTTTTGCCTCACCTACTGCCGTTGAGAGTTCACGTAGTTGCTCTGTAGGGGTGTCAAAGGGAAATAATGCCAGTATTGTGGTCTGGTCTCGAACAGCTTGAGGAATGCCGTGAACCGCACCACCATCAATCACCCAGTCGTGGTTTTTGTCATAGAAGACAGTAAAGTAGGGTGTGCGGTTAGCGATCGCACCGCCGAGAAAAGGTTGGTCTAAATAACTATTATCCGTAGCTTCGATTTGGGGAGATTGGCCGTTGATCTTACAGCGGACTAGGGCATTGGCACGCTTGAATAAGTCTCGATAAGTCAGGCTGCCATTGGCTTTGTTCAAGGTATCCTGCAAAAAGTAAGAAAAGGCACCTCTTGATTGCCCATCGCCGTTGTACTCTTTCGCCGTCTCAGTATCTCGACAAGCGGATAGGACGATATGTTTTCCTTTGGGCAAACTCCAACCACTAGGATTTTTTTCGGGGCTGACCTCAGCTGATAATTTGTCAGTTTCACTCAAAGCGAAAATAAAACTATCCAAGGGTCGCTGGCGTTGGTTAGTGGAGCTTTTACGAACTCCTGTTTCTGCTTCTAGTTCGCCACGGGTCCCAGCACCAGAATGACAGCAGTCTAAAATAATAACAGTGTGGGGGTTCTTCTCGTCTACCTCAGAAATTAGCTTGGCTAACTCCTTATCCGCCAAGTCCCAAACGCCGTCATGGCGACTGTCATAACAGACTAAGGTTTCATTCAATCGCTCTGGTTCTATTTCCCAAAACTCTTCTGGGGCTTGCTCTTGAGCGCCATGTCCCGCGTAGTAAAAGAAAGCTACATCTTCACTGCTAGCTTGACACAAATGCTCCCGGAAACCATCAATAATTCCCTGACGGGTAGCATCTTGGTTTAAAAGTGTGCGGATGTGTAGTTGATATCCATCTGTAGCGACCCGCCCTTTCAAATAGTCTTGCATTCCTAGGATATCATTGACACAGCCATTCAAAGGAGAAATAGGACGACGATATTCATCAATCCCTACCAGCAGTGCATAGATATTGTTGGTCATAGTGCTCTTTATGTCAATACATCGATAGAGTCTGCATCACGAAGTCTGGGAGCAGGTCGATTTTGTAAGAACACTTGAACTACAAACCCTTGAACTATAGTGTGTTCTGGGCTTCAGTAGCAGTTATCACTCATTTGAGTACATTTGTTCTGCGAATTGTACATGCTCCCTCAGTAACTGTATAGCATTGCTTGCATCTTTTAGTTAAAGTCTTCTTGAACTTTGAGAGCTAATTTGTAAAGGAAATATGAATAAGTCTGAAAACCTTGCTATGATTCTCTTTTGGGTATTAAATAGTTCAAATGTTCTAGTTTAGCCCAAGCCTTATCCTACAAGGTTTAGTGCGAGTTTACAAATCAGCTCTAAGTAAATCGAATTTAAATAGGCATAAAATCACCAAGCTTCATTGATAAATTGAACAAAATTGTTGGCTTCTCTAGGGCTAATGCTAATAAAAATAACCAGATAAATAATTAACATTAAGCTTAATGTATTGAACTCTCTCATTTCTATTTTCCTCAGAATAGTTAGGGATTAAATTAGTGATTAACTTACTGATTGAAGGTATAATAGTAAGGATTAGTAAGTATTCAGCTATCAACAGCTGATAGCTGACAAGGGTAGCTTTTCAACTAGCCCGTTAGCCCTAGACTGAATCCTGACATAGCTGTCGTTTAGAACTCTCCAATTAACAAGCTTTAATCAACTTCCTCTAGTTTCGTAGCTTTTTCAGGTTTTAACAGTACCCTTGTGGGTACTCTTAATCCTGAAACTGTCAGCTTTAGGACTGTGATTCGTCAAAATCCAAATCTCTATCCAAAGCTAGCTATACAGGAGTTTTTCCCGATTCCCGATTCCCGAACCCAATTGAGAACTGCTATATTGGGTGGCATGGGTGCCTACAGCATTGAACTTGCTATCTGCCTAGCTTATAACTCCCTTGGATTGTGCAGTCGTTTTCTTTTGTCTGTTAGTTTTCAGGTGCAACCCGTGGCGAATTTAATAATTAGATGCGGAAAGCCGACCTAATTACCTTTTTCTCTGTTCACAGATTTTTCACTCTACCCTGATAACATAGCGTACTGGTAGTTAAGTGTAATAGAGGTTATTACCTCTATTGTTATTCACGTGTTATTCAGAGCTGATTGACTGACAAAACTCCTACAAACTATGGTGTCGCTGCTATCCCGCTAGGGATAAAGGGTTGGAGTCGCTTGAAACCGACCTTAGCTATGAGCTGTGGACTTAAATCTATGGCAGGTTTGATAGCAAAGCCCAAGATTTTTCAGTGAACCAGTATTCAAAGACAGACTACGCCAGACTCAACCCTCATCTTTATATGCCCAAAAGCCGGGATGCTTGGGGATTGGTCAATAACATCTAAATCGGTAGCTCCTGAGTAGTTTGTAGCTACCTAATAATTAAAGTAGCAATGGATAAGCCAATGGGAATTTTTAAGCCACGTCAGCAGCCAAAAGAAAGCAATGCTCAAAGTGCTAATTTTTACTACTTTAGAGGAATTAGCCATGTAGTGGTGGGCAGATTTCAAGCAGCCATTCTGGAATTGAATGAAGCAATTGAGATTGACCCCAACCATGCTGCTGCCTATGACAACCGTGGAATGTGCCTTCGAGAATTAGGAAAGCATCAAGAAGCCCTAGCAAATTTTCAAAAATCAGCGGAAATTTATCAAAAAAAGGGTAAAATTGCAGATTATCAAAAGATAATAGCCAAAATTCACGACCTTCACTCACGGTGATGAACTTAAGCCTGTGTAGTGAATGGTATAGGGCTAGGGGCAATGGCATTGGCAAAAGTTAACTGCAGGTGCGCTTTCCGGTTCAGGACTGACACAAAACTGGGCACTAAACGCTACAAGTAGTAGGGTACGTTAACAACGCACCCTACAGATAGGGTCACTACAGAAGTCCTGAATTCTTACTTTTGCTTTTTTCATAAATTTTCACAAAGCGCCTGATTAACTAATGGGTTGTTCAAAGACTATGCACGATTGGCAAGCCTCGCCAACGGCATCCATTGATTAACTCATTTATAGCGTTTCTATATCCCATAAGGTACAAAATTTTCCTAAATATCCCTTAATAAGCGGGACTTTGAGGTTCATAGCCGTACCTCACAAGTCGTAGAATTGCTATAACAATCATTTGTCAAATTTTATTGGTCTTTTTTCCTTTTTCCAAAGTTAATTGGAAATTGACTAATGACCAATATTCGATTATTACTTCAAACAAAAGCACCCTGTCATGCAACTTGGTAAAATTCTAGTCCGTAAACGACTTATTTCTCCTATTCAACTCAATACAGCCCTTGAAATTCAGTCTTTAACTGGGATAAAATTAGGAGAAATTTTGGTAACTAAAGAATTGATTGAATCTCAGGATTTGGAGCAAGCACTGTTGGAACAATATTGGCGAAAAAATGGGTTTTGGGTGATTGACTAGTACCCCTGGCCAAAATTCAAAATTCAAAATTCAAAATTCAAAATTCAAAATTCAAAATTATTCTGGGTTTTGATAGCTTTAAATGGTATATTGGGATTGGGTGCATCTCAATCGATGAAATTAGGCAGAAATTCTAATAAAACTCCCAAACTCCTCACACTCCTCATACTCTCCACACTCCCCGCGCCCAGCTGTATCCAAGGTTTTTTGGCAATTTGGTATTTACATCTCAAATACCAAGGCTATAATTACCGAAATGTTATCTCAAGCAATGACTTGAAGCTGAATATGGCAGCAGGAAAGTTTGCGCTCACCCCCACTGCAGCAAGGGTCAGGGCAATATCGCTGACCCTAAGTGGGGTAACTTTAGCCATTTCGGGAAACTGTGTTTTGGCCGACTATGCCTTGGCCGACATGGTTGTTCCGGATGGGACTTTGGGTAATGAATCCTCTGTGGTGATACCTAATACCACTGTCCGAGGAGAAATTGGGGATGTGATCGAAGGTGGCGCAACACGAGGTGCTAACCTATTTCACAGTTTCCAGGAATTTAATGTTGGGGAACTGCAACGGGTTTATTTTGCTAATCCCTCTGGAATCGAGAATATTTTAACACGGGTAACCGGGGGAAATCTATCCAATATTCTAGGCACTTTGGGAGTAGATGGTGCAGCAAATCTGTTTTTGCTAAATCCCAATGGTATTGTGTTTGGAGCCCAGGCGAGATTAGATGTAGCTGGTTCGTTTTTTGCGTCTACTGCTAATAGTTTGGTATTTGGTGATGGGCTAGAATTTAGTGCCACATCCCCACAAGCTCCGCCACTGTTAACGATTAATATTACTCCAGGATTGCAGTATGGTAAGTATGACCCCAGGACAACCATTACAAATGCTGGGAATTTAGCAGTAGGAAAAGATTTAACTCTCGCGGCTGGCAACCTGGATTTACAGGGTCAACTCGAAGCTGGTAGGAATTTGACTCTGTTGGCAGAAGATACGGTCACCATTAGCGATAGTGTAGCGCAACCCTTTGTGGCCAATGCCGGTGATTTGTTGGTAATCCAGGGAAATCAGTCAATTACTATTGCAGCAAAGAACCATTCCGATAGCGGTTTATTTGTTGGTTCCGATTTACGGTTGCGTTCGCATAATGCCATAGCAGGAGATACTAACTATACCGTTGGCGGAAATATCATCATTGAGCAGTTGGATGGTAACCCAGGGAATTTCATCAGTCCCAATGATCCGATAATTCTGGCCAATGGGGATGTCAGTTTAGGAAACTATACCGGAGCATCACTGCATATTTTGGCAGGAGGTAGTGTTACCGTTGGGGACATCGAAATTAACTCTACCGATACCGGGGATAATGCCATTAGCCCTAGTAACTCCAATCCGTTCTTGGCTAGTCTAGCTAATGTCACCTTGTCCGACGAAGCGAGAACCTCTGTAGTGATTGATGGCAGTAACAAACCTACCTTAGATATCCGGGCTGGCATAGATTGGACATTACTCGGCGGTTTTCCAGGAAATACCGATAGTGGTAACTTTGTCCCTAACTTTGAGAGTGCTGCTACTAGTGCAAATATCAAAGTTGGTGAGGTCTCGATTAATGTTCCCAATGGACTGGTATTGTTAACCAACCAGTATCAACCTAACCCATCGTTAGTTAGTGAAACCCTTAAAATTAGTTCAATTCTGACTGGTGACGGTACCGTAGTCACCAATAAGCGTGAGGTAGATCGGAGTAACCAGAGGTTTTCAGGGAATGGTGGCTCGGTCTTTATTGATTATCTTGGGGGAATTGACATAAGCGATTCAGGCATTGATACCTCTTCCGCTTCTGGGACGGCAGGGGATATTACCTTGATTACCAATGAACAACTATCCCTTGATGGAAGTTTCATTAATAGCAATACCTTTGGTATCGAAAAAGGTGGGGATATCACTATCGATACTGGGTCACTGTTGGCCACAGGGGGTGCTCAGATCGAAACCAGTACCTTTGGTCAAGCTGATGCTGGAAAAGTGACCATTGTTGCTGATGATACAGTCACCTTTGAAGGGCAACCAGCAAATGGTCAAATTACTAGAGTTTTCAACATCATAGAAAAAAACGCTATCGGTAATAGTGGTGGTATTTCCATTACCACAGGCTCTTTGTTTGTCAATGATGTTTTCTTGCAGTCGAGGGTTGTAGGACAGGGAGATGGTGGTGATATAACTATTATTGCTAAGGATGAAGTTGTCGTTGACAAGAGCGTTAACTCGATTGCGACCAGAGTGGATCGTGACGGCATCGGCAACGCAGGAGATATATCCATTGATGCGGAATCAGTTACTATCAAAAATGGTGCTAGACTCGTAGCTGACACCCTCGGACAAGGAAATTCCGGCAATATATCTGTAACAGCTCGCGATACAGTTACCATTGACGGGGTAGCAAGTAATACTAGAGTAGCCAGCGGTTTGCGCTCTCGGGTTGGTCAGGATAAAGTAGAACAAAACGATAGCAACCAATCACAAGCTGAAGGTGGTCGTGGCAATATCACCATCAAGGCAAAGTCAGTTTTTGTGACCAATGGTGGTCAATTAAGCACTGATATCAATGACCGAGGCAATCGTGACAAGACCGATGAAAATGGTGGCAACATATCAATTTTTGCTGAGGATGACGTTATCTTTGATGGCGTTGCTACTAATGAAAACGGTAATTCATTTTCAAGTATTATCTTCACTCGAGTTACAGATCAAGCAGTGGGCGACGGTGGTAACGTATTGATTGATGCTGGGTCAGTTGCCTTTACTAACGGTGCTGAGATAATTTCCGAAACCCGTGGCAAAGGAAACGGGGGTGATGTGGAAATAATAGCTCGCGATCGCGTTTTATTTGACGGAGTAGTTTTCTTGGGCAACGATAACAATACAGTAGATAGTGCCATAGTTACGAATGTTCGAGATAATGGCGAAGGCAATGGTGGCGATATCCGCATCACGGTTACAGAAGGTTCATTGGTGATTACTCAAGGGGCTAAGTTAGAATCTCAATCTAGAGCCAAGGGAGATGGTGGGGATGTGATCATTTCCGTTGGTGATCAGGTGTTAATAGACGGAGTTGGTATTAATGACCAACCTAGTCGGATCTTGACTGGTGTGAATTCTAAATCAACAGAGGGCAACGGTGGTAAGATTCAAATTGACGCTAATTCCATTTCTGTCACTAATGGCGGGGCCATAGATGCTAGCACGAGTAATAATGGTAACGGTGGACCTATAGACTTAAACAGTAAGACACTAACTGTTAATGGTGGAGTTATTTCCAGCGCTGCACAAGAGGCAGCTACTGGTGAAGCCGGTACTATAACAATTGATACTGATGCCCTCAAGGTTGAGGATGGAGGGGAAATAACAGTCACAAGTGAGCAAGGGGTAGCTGGCAATCTCAACATTACAGCTAATTCCCTGTTGCTTAACGAGGGAAAACTTTTAGCTGAAACTCAACTGAATAGAGGCGAAGATGGAGCGAATATCACACTAGACGTATCAAACTCAATAGTGATGCTTAACGAAAGCCTAATCTCCGCAGAGGCTTCCGAAAAAGCTAAGGGTGGCAACATTACTATTAATACCGACGTCTTAATTGCCTTTCCCCCAACTGGTCCTGATGGTAGCGATATCATTGCCAAAGCTGCACAGGGACAAGGTGGTGAGATCACCATTGATGCCGAAGATGTCCGCTTGATTGAGGAGCGTGAAGCCATTGATGGAAATCGCACTAATGATATTGATGCCAGTTCTGAGTCTGGTCCACAAGGAATAGTTACCATCAACACCGGTAATCTTGACCCCTCTCGGGGATTAGATCAACTACCGAGCAATTTCAGTGATCTATCATCACTGATTGTTGCTAGCTGTCCGAGAAGTGGCAAAATCTCAGAAGATCAACTTGGTGAATTTATCGTTACTGGACGCGGTGGCATTCCCCCCAGTCCCCTCGACCCGATTATTGGTCGAACTATTATTGCTGATTGGGTGACTCTAGAGGATAAAACCCGTACTGAAACTGATAACAATGACAGTAACGCTCCCTCGACCGAACAGAAGTCTCAGCGCAAACGGATTGTAGAAGCTCAAGGCTGGATGACTGGTCCCGATGGTACGATTATTCTCACCTCTTTCCCTACCGATACCACTAGCCCACCCAAGCCTTGGTATCACTATTTGTCTTGTCGGGATTGATAGCAATGGGCCAACGGGAATCGGGAATCGGAACCCACCCCTAACCCCTCCCAGGAGGGGAACGGGA
>NZ_CEYLVT010000219.1:4174-12552 GCF_982860115.1 Moorena sp. | reverse complement strand
CAATCGCTCCGAAACCTGATTTAACCGTCCCGTCGCCACTCCGCCAGCTCCTGATCTTCCCCTCCTGGGAGGGGTTAGGGGTGGGTTACCCGTTCGCCCTCACCCCACACCCCACACCCCGTAAAGCTTTTAAGGCTGTTTGTCACCCCGTCAGGGAGTAGGGAATCGGGAATCGGGAGTCGGGAGGTAAGCATTCAGCCGTCAGCTATCAGCTATCAGCTATCAGCTATCAGCTATCAGCTTAAGCGCTACGCGCACGCTACGCGAACAGCTTATGGACGTCACAGCGTCGAAGCCTGTGCCACAGTAATTTAGGTGCTTTTGAATAAAATAGCTGACCGCTGACCACTGACGGCTGACCACTGACCGCTGGCCGCTGACCGCTGACCACTGACCGCTGAACGCTTAAGTTACTCGAGAGTAGAAAATAGCTCTGCCCAATCAATCACTGATGGTCTCGCTCCCCTATTTATCAACTCAAAAACTTTTCCGACCGTAACAGAGTTAGTAATGGATTCTACACAAGCTGATGCGACATCAATCCGGCTAGTTTGACCTGATAAAGTATCCCCTGTACCTAATACTAACCCTAATTTTCCTCCTGTTGTCGCTTTCAACAGAGTGTTTAAATCATAGGAGGTAAATGGACCGTCGATTAGTCGTCCTGGGCGAATAATAGTATAAGGTAATCCTGAATTAATGATGATTTCTTCTGCCTTTTTTTTGGCATCAAGTACACCAAAGGAATTAAGAATACTATAGGGTGGTTTATCTTTGCGAAGCACACCACAAGAGGATACAAAGACAAACCGCTTGAGGTCTTTAGGAGCTGCTGCTACCAGATTGCTAACTCCTATACTATCAACTTGCTCAGGACTATTTTTGGCTTTAGTAAGACAGTAGCTAGGGTTGAGATAGATCTTGAGCCACTCCATCACACTTGGGAATCCTTTAGCCTGATCTATGGTGTCGAAATCCCACTTTTTAGAAGGGAAAGCAGTAGTTCCAGTACAACAGATGATATGAGTGACATTTTTTATAGCAGAGGGGAGGCTAGAGGCATAGCGGATGTCACCAACAATAATCTCTACTTGGTTATCAAACATTTGTTGAGCTTTTTCAGCACTGCGAGTCAGAACACTAACCTGAAAACCTTTCTCTAGTAGCTTGGCCACCGTTAGCTGTCCAACCCCACCTGTAGCACCCACCACCAGTACTATATCTGTTGAAGTTATCACCCTTGCTCCTCTATGATTAATTTCGCCACAGTAGCAGCAGCCCTGCTCCAGCTTTTGCTTTATTATTTACATCGCCAATGATATAGCCCTTGTATTGATCATAAGCGTCATAGACGGAACGACATTTGATATAGCCCTTGTATCGATCATAAGCGTCATAGACGGAAAGACAATTGATATAGCCTTTGTATCGATCACCAGCGTCATAGACGCAACGACATTTGATATAGCCCTTGTATCGATCATAAGCGTCATAGACGGAACAACCATTGATATAGCCCTTGTATCGATCAGCAGCGTCATAAAATACTAGCATTGGCGAATGGTGAAGCTTGAATCAAGGTCAAACAGGTAAACAGAACTAATAAAAATTAAGATAACAATCTTTTTAATGATTAACTTCAATCAACTGTTCATATCAGGACTGATAAACTGACTTTCAAACAATCCACTTTAAATATCATAACGGAGAAAGACAAAAATTTCAATCACCCATGACCATACACGGTGCATCTCATATTTGTAACAAATAAGGGAAGTGTGGGGAATTTGGGAAGTGTGGAAAGTGTGGGGAGCGATCGCCTTTCGGCCACCCTACGCGATCGCATTAAACAATCTCACCAATCCCAGCATTCTTATAGCTAATTGAAATCAAGCATTCCTTTCAACCAACTAACCTTCAACCTTGGCCTTGGCCTATTGGCCACGCTACGCGAATGGCCACGCTACGCGAACAACAAAATAACCTTCAACCTCCAACACAATAACCTCCAACAAAATAACCTTCAACCTTCAACCTCCAAAAACTAACCTTCAACCTCCAAAAACTAACCTTAAACCTTCAACCCGCTAACCTTCAATCTGCTAACCTTCAACCTGCTAACTTTCAACCCCAAAAAAATAGCCGCAGAAATACTATCCACGGCTAGGAATGTTACCTTATGTCATTCAATTTTTTCACCTATCCAGACGTGAGCCTATGAGATTAGACCCGATGGTTTTGCTGGGGGGAAAACCCCCCAGGAATTTAACGTTTTACGGGATAATCAAGTACTTGACGGTAATTGTGATGAACTCTCCCGGAATGCCTGTCGCCTGAAGAGGAGTCCAGTCGGAAATTTCCGTATAACGGAGTACATACAAGGTATGCATCGTATTAAGTATGGCCTTGCGGGACCCCTTTAAAATATGCTGAACAGGGATTTTTTTTGGGGAAGACTCGTCAGGATTATTATCTGAGTTAGGCGGTAATTGTGAAGGCATAAGGTGAACCTCTTGCTTTTTGCTTATATTTATAATAGTAATGATTATAAATTAAATTGTCAAGGGTTTTAATTTTTTTTTTAAGAGCGGTAATTTAAAGAAAGCGATCGCATCTCACAAGAGATCGCGTTTTTTTTATGAGTAGTCAACTTCGGGAGTTCGTAATCGTAATTCAGGGGAATAAACTTTACTGGATATAGGAATTATTTTTCCCATGAGGTGCAAATAGATCCCCCTAAATCCCCCTTAATAAGGGGGACTTTGAGCTACACAGAATTGTTTGACTATTGGCTCTTGCCTTCCCCTCCTGGGAGGGGTTAGGGGTGGGTTTATCTTACCTGCTCCCTGCTCCCTGCTCCCTGCTCCCTACTCCCTAAAATCCAGATATTTGTACCTCACAATTCGTAGAATTGCTATATCATAAGTATGATCAACCCTAGGAAGTATTCGCTTATACTTTTTGTCAGATCATCACATTTTTTTAATGAGTAGCATAGGGGATAGTAAATCGTGAAACTCTTCAACTAAAGTTGTATTTTTATTTGTGCTATGCTAAATTAGCAGGAGGTTAAATTATCTATTAATAAATCCTGTAGAATAGCGCTTCTATTAGTAATAATGAAGTAAACAGTATTTTCCCCGATTCCCTACACCCTACACCCTACACCCTACACCCTACTCCCTGTTCCCTTGCTATCTATGATTAACTCTGAATCCTTAAAAGCTATTGAAAACGCTAGACTAAATGACAACATTGGTAAGCCCCTTTATGATTCCTATTGTTTCTCCCAGATTCCCCAGATGATCTATCATCTGCTCACTGGTCAAGGAAACATGGGTTTACCTAGGAGTGTATTAGGAGAATTACCGGAACGTTATGATAAGGTTATTCTGATTTTTGTTGATGCTTTCGGGTGGCGCTTTTTTCAAGACTATGTTGAACAATCGGAATTTTTGAAGCGGTTTGTAGTGGAAGGTGTTGCTTCTAAATTGACTACCCAGTTTCCTTCCACAACTGCTGCTCATGTCAGTACTATTCACTCAGGGCTTCCGGTTGGTGAGAATGGTGTCTTCCATTGGTTTTACTATGAGCCGCTGTTGGATGATATTATTGCTCCCTTGATGTTTTCGTTTGCGGGTGATAAGCAACGGGGAACCTTGCAAACTACTGGCATTTCTGAGCAAAGCCTTTTCCCTACCCAAACTCTATATCAAAAATTGCAACAGTATGGTGTGCAATCCTATTGTTTTCAACACTACAATTATGCTTACTCTCCCTTTTCACGAGTGGTGTGTGATGGGGCAACTACTATTTCCTACAAAACCATTCCTGAAGCATTAGTTAACCTGACTGAAGCAGCGATCGCTGAATCCCAGAAGAGCTACTTTTTCCTGTATTTGGATACTGTTGATGGGATGGCTCATAAATACGGTCCTTGCTCGCTACAATTCCAGGCTGAAGTTAGCACACTTTTGCTAACCATGGAGCAACTTTTATATCAGAAGGTAGCTGGTAAGCTGAAGAATACATTATTACTAATTACGGCTGATCATGGACAAATAGAGATTTCACCAGAGACTACTATTTATTTGAATCAGCTTACTCCTTCCATTGAGCAGTTTATTAAACGGAATTCCCAAGGTAAACTGTTGGTGCCAGCGGGGTCATGTCGGGATATGGTGTTGTACATTCAGGAAAACCATTTGGATAAAGTCTATGATTTGCTTACGGAGCAGTTGGCATATCGAGCAACAGTGTACCGCACTACGACATTAATTGAAGAAGGCTATTTCGGTACAGGTGAACTGTCGCCACTATTGCTCAATCGGTTAGGCAATTTAGTGATTTTACCCCATAAGTATGAAACGGTTTGGTGGTATGAAGAAGACCGTTTTGAACAACATAAGTTGGGCGCTCATGGGGGATTGTCAAAGGAAGAGATGGAAACGATTTTGTTGGCGATTGATTTTTGAAGGGTTAAGAGGGTTGTTGAAGGTTGAAGGTTGTTTGGTTGAAGGTTGTTTGGTTGAAGGTTGTTTGGTTGAAGGTTGTTTGGTTAAAGGTTGTTTGGTTGAAGGTTGTTTGGTTTTCGGATATCTTGACTACTCTTCCCGATTCCCGATTCCCGACTCCCGATTCCCGATTCCCGACTCCCGACTCCCTAAAACCACTGCTATAATCTAGCTGAAACTTGGACTTATTTTTCTTCATAAAAAGAATTTAATAATTATTAAATTTAATTTCACCATAAAAAAATCTAAGTCTTTAGTTTTTGGATATCTCTAAAGCTTTCAGTGCCTGCTTCAACAACTGTCTGGACTATTGCTCCAAACAGTTGTATTTTTTTACGCCAACAAAAAAAAGCAGGGACTTGCGTGAGATAAAAATAGGAATTACAGTAGTGTGGGAAAAGTAATTTAATCGTGACTACTCATTTTAACCAAACAGTTTTTGCCCATCCGACGAGCTAAAAACTGGTATTTTTGTTGGCTACACCCTCATCCTTGCCATGGAGTCGTGAAATTAGTGATGACTACTTCTGAGCTAGAAACTGCGCTTAATTGCTATCAAGAAGCAATCAAAAAGCTAAAAAAGTCTCAATCTTCTCAAGAAGAAGCAGTCTCTAACCTAAAATACATCTCCATAAAATCGGTTTTGACCCAGGCATTACAAGGGTTTGAGGTTAATTTTTGGAGATTTCTAAAAGAGTCTCAATCTCCTCAAGAAGAAGCAGTCTCTAAGCTCAAAGAGTCTCAATCTCCTCAAGTAGAGGAAGTGCTAGATATTTTGAATGCCAGGGATGCTGTGCAGGCTGCTTGGAGTCAGTGTAATCACGTATCTACAACTGATCAACAGGAACTGGTTAAGTTGGACGCTCTGCTGAAGAGCAAAGCAGAGCAGATTACCAAAGTCATGGACTTAGCTGAGTACCGAAACAGTTTTCAGCCTCCCGCAACAGCGTGGTGGTGGCGATTGGAAACAGAGGCACCACTTCATCCCTGGGATCGGTGGGATTGGTTGTGGAAAGGCCTGACGGTGGGCAGTTGGACAGTTAATTTAAGCTTGTTGGTGGATATTGTGCCCCGATTTCTGAGTGCTGGCACGGGGGTTGCCGGAGTAGCAGTGGTGGCGTTTCCGAGTATCTTAACCCTATTGCAAGCCAGAAGCGAACTGACCCAGGCCGGAAAAAAAGGGTTTGAACAATTACTCAACAGGTTGTGTATTCCCAAGCCTTACCATCAAGAAGCCAAGTTAGCTTTCACATTATTCGTGTCTGGGATTATAGTCTTATTATCGTTGAACAAACCAGCTTTTTCCGATTGGTACAACGACCAGGGACTCAAGAAATATCATCAGGGGCAATTGGCTGGTGCTGAAGCTGACTATCTTCAGGCTTTGGCTCTCGATCCAGATAATGCCAAGGCTCACTATAATTTAGGGTCCCTCTACGAAGACCTGCAAGAGTTGGATAAAGCCAAGAGTCAATATCAATTTGCTGTTAAGGAGAATTTGATTAAGGCTCAGAACAATTTGGCGCGTTTGTGGATATTGGAAAATAAACCAGAATTGGCTACACCTCTGTTGTGGAAAAGTTTACAGCAGGCGGGAAATCAGCCCTCAAGGATTAGATATAAATTGATGAAAAATTTCGGTTGGGCATTGTTACAACAAAAGCAGCTAGAGCAAGCAGAGACGATTCTAACCGGAGCGATCGCTTTGGCCACTACACCAGAGGGATTGGAACAAATTACAACTCGCGCTTCAGCACACTGTTTGTTGGCTCAGGTCTATGAACAGCAAACCCGCAATGGCGAAGCCCTTGAACAATGGCAAACGTGTTCTCAGCTAGGTTCAATTGATAATCCCGATCAACCGAAATGGTTGATTTTAGCTCACAAAGCGTTAAAGAAGGCAGGTAAACTCTAATGCAATGGAAAAAATGGAAACTCTTAATTGGCTTGGTCCTGGGGCTGAGCTTGGTAGTCAGCTTAGCTAGACCAGCTCGTCCGATTGGAAATGGTTTAAATCTAGTTGTGGCCCTTCGTCCTCAAGGTCAGGTTAAACTTAAGCGTTCTAGCTGGCAGGATTATCAGCCAGCGTTTATTAGTGCGCCATTGGCAGCTACGGATCATCTCTTACTGGCCAGCAATAGCTTTGCCAAAGTACTGTGCCAGAACTTAACAGAGTGGGAACCGGAAGATGGCAGAGACTATATCGTCTCTGAAGGCTGTCCTCCTACCTCAAAGCCAAAGCTATTGGAATCGGACAGGGATACAGTGATTGAAAGAGCAACCAATAATCCAGAGATTCCCTATATTCTCAGACCTCGGGATAGTTCCGTGCTCAATCAGCAACCGCTGTTGCGCTGGCATCAGGTTGAGGGCGCGAGCACTTACCAGGTGAAGGTGATTGGTCCAGGGGTGAATTGGACGCAGCAAACTAGTGCAACCGAAATAGTTTACTCAGGAAAGCAGTCCCTACAACCAGGGGCTCGTTATTGGTTGATTGTCAAGACTTACCAAGGCCAAAGTTCTAAACAGGAAGGGAATTCAGGGTTTAGCATCCTCGATCAGGAAAAAGCCCAAGAGGTATCGGCAGCAGCGGAGGAAATTAAGCAAAAGCAGTTGAGTAAGCCAGCAGAAGCACTAGCCTTGGCTCATTTGTACCGCAGCAATGACTTAAACGCTGAAGCCATTGACCTGCTGGAAACCGCTTTGGCTGATCAACCTGAGTCGCTCCGGGTTTATCAACTTCTGGGGGAGATTTACCAACACGTAGGATTGAATCGCCTAGCTAGAAAGCGTTACCGGCAAGCCCTAGAACTGGCCAAGGCAGCGGCAGATTTAGACACTCAAGCTCAAGTGCTTGGGGGACTGGCAATCACCAGTGCCATCATCGGCCAGAAGGATAAAGCGATAGCGTGGCTAGAGAAAGGGAAAGAGGTTTATCAAACCTTAGGAGATCAGGTCAGGGCAGGTCAACTGGAACAACAAATGGTTAAGATTTTAGGGGGCTAATCGTTGATGAAGGCAAAAATCCTAATCCAACCAGGGCTGATAGCGGCGACCGTAGTCGGTGTGATTGGGATAAGGGCAGTTCCCGTGGCACCATGGGTACAGATGAGTATAGCCCAAGCTCAAGAAAGCTCACCATCAACTGAGCTAACTGAGTTTGTCATTGAAAGCGAACTAGAAGCGTATCGACTTACTAAGCAAGCGCTACAGCTTAATCAACAAGGAAAGTACTCAGAAGCTATCCCCCTAGCAGAAAAAGCATTAGGGATTCGGCAACAAGTCCTAGGAGAGGAACACCCTTTTGTAGCCACCAGCCTCAAAAACCTGGCTTTACTGTACGAGAGCCAGGGCAGGTACCAAGAGGCGGAACCCGTCTTCCAGCAAGCCTTACAGCTGAGGAAATCCTTGCTAGGAAAGCAACACCTAAATCTGGCCACCAGACTCAATACCCTGGGTTTGGTGTACGCTCGCCAGGGGAGATACCAAAAAGCCGAACGCCTCTTGCAGCAAGTCTTACAGCTGAGGAAACCCTTGCTAGGACACAAACATCCTTCTGTGGTCATCACCCTCAACAACCTGGGTTTGGTGTACGCTCGCCAGGGCAAGTACCAAAAAGCTGAACCCCTCTTGCAGCAAGCCTTACAGCTTTACAAACCCTTCCTAGGAGAGCAACACCGATATGTGGCCACCACCCTCCACTACCTGGGTGTGGTGTACGCTCACCAGGGCAGGTACCAAGAGGCCGAACTCCTCTTCCAGCAAGCCTTAGACCTTAGGAAACCCTTGCTAGGAGAGGAACACCGTTCTGTGGCCACCACCCTCCACTACCTGGGTGTGGTGTACGCTCACCAGGGCAGGTAC
>NZ_CEYLVT010000219.1:0-4074 GCF_982860115.1 Moorena sp. | reverse complement strand
AGAGGCCGAACTCCTCTTCCAGCAAGCCTTAGACCTTAGGAAACCCTTGCTAGGAAAGGAACATCCAGATGTGGCTACCACCCTCAACAACCTGGCACAAGTGTACTTTAGCCAGGGCAGGTACCAAGAGGCCGAACCCCTCTTCCAGCAAGCCTTACAGCTGAGGAAACCCTTGCTAGGAGAGGAACACCCAGATGTGGCCACCACCCTCCACTACCTGGCGCTACTGTATCACGCTCAAAGTAAGATTAACTCTGCCCTTGAGCTGTTCGAGCAAGAATTGGAGGTAGAAGAACGGAACCTCCACTCCAATTTGGTGGGTGGTTCTGAGCCTCAAAAGCGAAAGTACCTTGATACTATCACTGGTAGCACAAACCGAGTGATTTCTTTGCACCTCCAAGCAGCTCCCAACAATCCCAGAGCAGCAGCTCTGGCCTTGACTACCCTCCTGCGGCGAAAAGGTCGCGTTCTCGATTTCATCACCAATAGCCAGCAAACCCTGCGTCAAAGCTTAAACCCTGAAAGCCAGAAGTTATTAGATGATCTCAACGCTACCCGCACTCAACTAGCCAACTTGTTCTACAGCCAAAGCTTAGACCCTGAAAGCCCAAGGTTACTAGATGAGCTCAATTATAACCCGACTCAAGAAGCTAACCTGATCTACAACCAACCGCCAAATCTACCTTTTGAAGACTATCAACAGAGGTTGAATTATCTCTCTGAACAAGCCAACCAATTAGAGGATCAAATTAGCCGTCGTAGCCTTGACTTTCGCACAGCTAACCAACCTGTGACTCTCGAAACCATTCAAACCCTGATTCCAGCTAATACGGCCCTCGTGGAATTGGTCAAGTATCAACCTTTTAATCCTAAAGCGAAAAAAGATCAACGTTTTGGTTCCCCTCGCTACGCCGCCTACGTGCTTCATTCCCAAGGAGACCCCCAAGGTATTGACTTAGGGGAGGTTGAGTTAATTGAACCAGACCTGGAGCTGTTTCGTCTTTCTCTTCAAGACAAAGACACACCCACAGCTCAGTTGAAGCAAACCGCACGGCAATTGGATCAGAGGTTGATGGAGCGTGTGCGTCAACACTTAGGGTCTACTGAACATGTCTTACTTTCCCCAGACGGAGAGCTCAACCTGATTCCCTTTGAAGCCCTGGTGGATCAGCAGCAGCAGTATCTGGTAGAAAACTATCGCTTTACTTACCTTACCTCTGGCAGGGACTTACTGAGATTGTCCCAGGAATATGCCAGTCAAACTCCTCCGGTGTTGTTGGGCAATCCTGACTTTGACCGTTCTGCTGGTGAATTGATTGCTAACCACGATCATGGCAATCTCGCCACCCGTTCCATTGACCTATCAACCTGGCACTTTTCACCATTACCAGGCACCGCTGAGGAAGTAAAAGAAATCGCTAAGAAGCTGGGAGTAGCCCCTCTACTCGGTGGTAAGGCCACAGAGTCAGCAGTCAAAGGAGTCCATAGTCCCAGGATACTGCATATTGCAACCCATGGTTTCTTTGAGAATGCTGCCAATCAAGAACTGCCTACACTCTATGACAATCCCATGCTGTTGTCTGGACTAGTACTAGCAGGGGTTAAGCAGAAGCCTACTGGTGCAGAGAATGGGGTACTCACTGCCTTGGAAGCGGTAGGACTTAAGTTGTCTGGCACCGAGTTGGTGGTCTTATCCGCTTGCGATACCGGTTCCGGACGGATTAGTTCAGGAGAGGGCATCTATGGGTTGCGTCGGGCTTTTGTGATTGCTGGTTCACAAACTCAGCTGATCAGTTTGCGCAAGGTACAGGATGAAGCAACCAAAGAGCTGATGCTGGCTTACTATCAGCGCTTGCTAGACGATAACATGGGGCGCAGCGAGGCTCTGCGGGAGACCCAACTGCAAATGTTGAAAGATGAGAGGTATCAGCATCCTTATTATTGGGCGAGTTTTATTGTTTCGGGGAATTGGGAACCGATGAAGAATGAAGAATGAAGAATGAAGAATGAAGAATGAAGAATTAAGAATTAAGAATTAAGAATGAAGAATTTAGGTTGTAGGGTGGGCAAAAACCGTTTGTTTCAAATGAGTATTAATGATTAGATTACTTTGCGCACCCTACTTTAATTGGGATTTTTTGTTCACTACTCCTAAGGAAATACTTCTAAAGAAATACTCCCTACGGCATACTCCCTTGGAAATATACTTAACCTATAAGTAAACAGTTATAGCATCAGGGATAAAGCAATAGTCTCCATAGGAAACCCAAGGAAAAACCAAGGGTTTCAGTGCGCGCTTCAAAAACTCTCCGGACTATTGATCGAAATAGATGTAAGCAAAAAAAAATCACTCTTTGCAAACAGAGGCACCACCCCATCTCACCGGACCGCTGGGATTGGTTGTGGATATAACTTATGTATTATTTAATACACTTGACTAGTTGTTAAGTACATTTTATACAAAATAAGATGCGATTCTCCTATTATCAGTAATAACTTTTATTGAAAAAATCCGGTAGACTACTATTTATTAGTGTAGACAAATATTAGTATACAGTTCATCTCTATTCAATACTATTTTCAGGGTTACATCAGAAAAGGGGTGAACTTAAATCGGTGCTCTCTTTTGTGTTGCGTACTTATAAAAGTTACGCAGATATCGATTAGATCTTTGTTCCTTAAACAAGGGAACAAGTTACGGCTAAAATTTTAACAGGAAATTGCGTTCTCATGAAAAATCTATTGACGTGTCAAATTACCGCTTCCGTTGCAGTAATACTTGTTACATTTGCAGGAGGTGATGGTGTTGTTTTTGGACAAAAGGTTCAGGCACTATCTTTACCCAAAAAAGTATCAACAGTAAAACCTTCCTCAAACCTTAAGCCATCTTCATCCTTTGATATTGCTCAAGCTTTTTCCCGTAATACTGAATTGAAATTAAGATACAGTAGTGCAGCGGGGGTAATCCACGAGAGTGTTTTGCGTATCAAAGGTGATTCCGGTGTGATGACCACCAGGTTTTTCGATTTAATTAAGGGTCGGACAACCGTTGTTCAGCAAACTATGAAACTTAAGCAATCTCCTGAGGGGTTACTTATATTGGGGTCTAATCCTGTCTACCCCGGTACTAACATTCCTTACCCTGGATACAGCCCTGATAACTTTCTTTTTCAAATCACTCCAGATGGGGAGCCTCGATTTGTTACTTGTGATCTTAAGCGGCAATGTTCTGAGGTAACAATATTACGCTGATTAGCTTGTAGGGTGGGCAAAAAGCGATGCAGCGCGGTCTTGGGGGAAACCCCCATGAGCGACTGCATCAAGACACCGTTTGCTTCAAATGAGTATTAATGATTTAATTAGTTTGCCTACCCTACTTTAATTGGGATTTTTTTCACTCCCGACTCCCTTTTTAACATGGAGAATAAACAAGACTATCTACAAACCAGTGCAATCATCGATTGGCAACATCCTACAATTCTGGAACTGGCGAAGACAATAGCCCTAGAGCATCAAACATCGAATGCGATCGCCTTTGGCGCGGCTTCGCCGATCGCAAAAGCCTGTTTTGAGTGGGTTCGAGATCAGATTCGTCATAGCGTTGACTATAAAATGAACCCTGTCACCTGTCGTGCCTCCGATGTACTTAAGTATAAAACCGGTTATTGTTATGCAAAAAGCCATTTGCTAGCTGCTTTATTACGAGCCAATGGAATTCCAGCAGGCTTTTGTTATCAGCGATTAAGTATTCATGACGATGGTGAGCCTTACAGTTTGCATGGTTTGAATGCCGTTTACTTACCTGAATTCGGTTGGTATCGAATTGATCCCAGAGGAAACCGTAAGGGAATTGATGCTCAATTCAATCCCCCAAAGGAGCAATTAGCTTTCAGTATTCGATTTCCTGGAGAAGCTGACTTTCCTAACATTTTTTCTGAACCACTTCCTATAGTTATCGAAGCATTACAGGCTTGCAGTACTTGGGATGAAATGCTTGGTAGTCTTCCAGATGTTTCAGCTTAGAATTAAGAATTAAGAATTAAGAATTTAGAATTTAGAATTTAGAATTTAGAA
>NZ_CEYLVT010000218.1:10753-12661 GCF_982860115.1 Moorena sp. | reverse complement strand
CTGCTGTATCTCTCACTACATAAGACTTTCATGCCTCGTTGTCCCCCTGTTAGCTGAATACTTACTTTATTGTTACCTTTTATCTCAATAAAATGTCCTAAAATAGACTTCCATTGCTATCATAACTTATCCATAATTGAGTGCATCAATCCCTAAAACTAGTATTTGTAAATAAATGTAATAAAATAAATTATTTGTTGCATTTTTTCCAGGAGTTATCTATACTATATATATTGAGACTAAGACTAATAACCGCGCTGGTTAAAACCATTAACCGAGGCCAGCGCGGTTTTCCTCCCACCTAAATAGGAGTTACTTCCATCATGGCAAAAATATCACAATTATCAATACAGCGGTTTGCAATTGCTGTTAGGTACAACGTCTGGGCTTTTAGGGAGCAGGGAGTAAGCAATAGGCAATAGGGCTATAACGGTCAAGGGTTAACAATACACCAGACCAGGTAATCATTTGTGACACACCAGTACCAATTTCTTCCTAACGAGTACTAATTTCTCATACACCAGTACTATTTTCTTGTAAGTCAGTACTGGTGTGTAACAAACGGGTATCGGTTTCTTCTTAACAAGTACTAGTTTCTCATTAACTAGTACTTGTTGCTAATAAACGAGTACAATTTTCTCACATGGCAGGACTGGTTAGGGGCATCTCAGTGTTGCAATTAGGTATAGCGCTACGCGCCAGTCAGCAAAGCTTGTAGGGTGGGCAAAAACCCTTTGGTTCTTTTAACAATTCTAGATAATATCATTTTGCCCACCCTACGCAACTTCTTTTAGGGTGGGCAAAAAGCCGTTGATTCTTTGTAAGTAGGGTGGGCAAAAACCCTTTGGTTCTTTTAACAATTCTAGATAATATCATTAACCTTTGAATGGGATAAGCTATTGCCTCTTGCCTCTTGCCTCTTGCTAGCATGCCTATTGCTTCTTGCTTCTTGCCTCTTGCTAGCATGCCTAAGCAATTCTGTTCAAAACTCAAATAGAAATGCTACCTGCTCCCTAAAAAAAATTATCTTAACCAATTAAAAATGCTATAATTTATTAGCTCTTGCCTATTGCCTTTACCTAAGGGATTATGTTCACAACTAAAATCAAAACGCTATATTGACTGAGCTGTCACTCCCATGAACGAACAACGCCTCCAAGCCTATCGAAAGTTGATTGAGCAACTACTCGCCGATTCTAATGATGAAGAAGTCTCTAAGGTTTTGAATGCCTACCGGGATTTGGTTGATACGGGATTGCAACAGAAAATGCTGGAAGTGGCGCAAGATTTGCGAATCCAGGGCGATTTAGATAAGTCTAATTTTTTAATGAATATTGTAGGGGACTTGATGGGGGTGCATCGCAAAACATCTGATGCCCAACTCAACTTTCTCAGGCAGGTACTACAAGCAACCGCAGACAGTAATGGTGACGCGCAGGTAGTTTACCGATTACTGGAAGAAAATATAGATAAACTTAATGGTAGATTAGCCGAAAAATTGCGGGATTGGGCAACAAGTAAGCTGGCGGAAGCGAAACCAGATGATGCGGAATACCTAGCAGCATTTATTGTCCTTTTCAGCAGTCTAATTCAGCAATTACCCTTGGGTGATAAAGCCAGCAAGATTGAAATTGCCATCACTGGCTATGAAGTCGCGCTAACTGTCTATACCCTTGACGCTTTTCCCCAAAATTGGGCAATGACTCAAAACAATCTCGGTAATGCTTACCGTAACAGAATTACAGGGGAGAAAGCACAAAACCTAGAAGATGCCATCCCTTGCTTCCAATTGGCAAAAGAAGTTTACACCCGTCAAGCTTTTCCCTATGATTGGGCTTGGACTCAAAACAATCTCGGTAATGCTTACTTTGAGAGAATAAGAGGTCCCAAAGCACAAAACCTAGAAGA
>NZ_CEYLVT010000218.1:0-10653 GCF_982860115.1 Moorena sp. | reverse complement strand
TGCGATCGCTTGCTACCAATCGGCTTTAGAAGTACGCACCCGTGAAGCTTTTCCTTATGAATGGGCAATGACTCAAAACAATCTCGGTAATGCTTACTTAGAAAGAATTACAGAAGAGAAAGCACAAAACCTAGAAGATGCGATCGCTTGCTACCAATCGGCTTTAGAAGTACGCACCCGTGAAGCTTTTCCTGTTGATTGGGCATCGACTCAAAACAATCTCGGTATTGCTTACCTTAACAGAATCACAGGTCAGAAGGCACAAAACCTAGAAGATGCCATCGCTTGCTACCAATTGGCTTTAGCCGTTTACACTCGTGAAGCTTTTCCTTATGAATGGGCAAGGAGTCAAAACAATCTCGGTGAAGCTTACCGTAACAGAATCACAGGTCCCAAAGCACAAAACCTAGAAAAGGCCATCGCTTGCTTCCAATTGGCTTTAGGCGTCTACACTCGTCAAGCTTTTCCTTATGAATGGGCAAGGAGTCAAAACAATCTAGGTAATGCTTACTCTGACCGAATCATAGGGGAAAAAGCACAAAACCTAGAAGATGCCATCGCTTGCTTCCAATGGGCTTTAGAAGTACGCACCCGTGAAGCTTTTCCCGAAAAATGGGCACAGAGTCAAAACAATCTCGCTGAAGCTTACCGTAACAGAATCACAGGAGAGAAGGCACAAAACCTAGAAAAGGCCATCGCTTACTTCCAATCTGCCTTAGAAGTTTACACCCGTGAAGCTTTTCCCGAAAAATGGGCAACGACTCAAAACAATCTCAGTCTTGCTTACTCTGAGAGAATCACAGGTCCCAAAGCAAAAAACATAGAAGAAGCGATCGCTTACTTCCAATCTGCCTTAGAAGTTCGCACCCGTGAAGCTTTTCCCGAAGAATGGGCACAGACTAAAAACAATCTCGGTGAAGCTTACCGTAACAAAATCACAGGTCCCAAAGCACAAAACCTAGAAAAGGCCATCGCTTGCTTCCAATCTGCCTTAGAAGTTCGCACCCGTGAAGCTTTTCCCGAAAAATGGGCAGGGACTCAACACAATCTCGGTAGTGCTTACTTAGAAAGAATCACAGGTCCCAAAGCAAAAAACCTAGAAAAAGCCATCGCTTGCTTCCAATTGGCTTTAGCAGTTCGCACCCGTGAAGCTTTGCCCTATGATTGGGCAATGACTCAAAACAATCTCGGTATTGCTTACTTTAACAGAATGACAGGTCCCAAAGCACAAAACCTAGAAGATGCCATCGCTTGCTTCCAATCGGCTTTAAGAGTCTACACCCGTGAAGCTTTTCCCTATGATTGGGCTTTGACTCAAAACCATCTCGGTATTGCTTACCAAGATGCTCAAAATTTCCCGGAAGCTTACAAGGCTTTTGATGCTGCCATTAAAACAGTAGAATCCCTGCGAGATGAAATTCTTTCTGGTTCTGGAGTAGAAGAATACAAGACAAAACTAGCGGAAGAATGGAATAAAGTATATCGAGGCATGGTAGCAACTTGCCTAGAATTAAATAATATCACCGAAGCCATTGAATATGTTGAACGGAGCAAAACCCGCAATTTAGTTGAAGAGATTATCAGCCGTGACCTGAAAACCATCTTTCCCCCAAATGTTGTCACTAAACTAGAACAATACAGGGATGAAATAGCGGCAGGACAATATCAAATCCAACATGGCAAAGCTGAAAATCAAAAAGTCTTAGCACAACATCTCCAACAGTTGCGACAGCAGCGCAATGATTTACAAGACCAATATTTACCTATCGGTTCTACCTTTCAGTTTAAGCAATTTCAGCAGAAGCTGGATGATCGCACCACCATTGCAGAATTTTACATTACGGGAAATCAGCTTCTGTGTTTCCTATTCAACCGCCATATAGTTTGGCATTCTAAGTTAGAAGACTTGGAAGAGAGCATCCCATTGTGGCAAATATATGTTTTGAGGTGGGCGGTAGAATCAGAATCCTACAGCTTAATGAGATATGTTTGTGAAAAACTTGGATCTTCCCACTTCGACAAATTCCTAAATTGGGCAAATGGATATTGGCGAGCCTACAACAACGAAAAATATGATTGGCAAAACGACCTGAATAACCGCCTACATTTGTTGGCTGAGATTCTACACATAGATGACATTATTCAGCAAATAGCCCCAGAGTGCGATCGCTTAATTTTAATCCCCCATCAGGTTTTACATTTGTTCCCGCTTCATGCCTTACCGATTAACAGTCAGCAGGGAGAAGCTACATCTCAAATTCTCATGGATCGGTTTCCAGCAGGGGTAAGTTACGCCCCTAGCTGTCAACTACTGGAACTTGCTCAAACCAGAGAACGCCCGGACTTTACCCACCTGTTTGCCGTCCAAAACCCCACGGGTAACTTAAGTTACGCTAACATCCAAGTGGAAGTGATTAAACGCTACTTCAATCCACCACCAGATACAGAGGTCTTTGTGGAAAACGCTGCCACCAAAGCCGCCATAGAGAGCAAACCTCTCAACACTTACCACTGTATCTATTTTAGTGGTCACGGTAAGTTTAACTACAAAGAACCACGTAAATCGGCTCTCATGCTGGCAGATGCTCAGCTCACCTTAGATGCCATCTTTGCCCTGAAATTAGAACAATGTCGCCTTGTCACCCTTTCTGCTTGTGAAACAGGATTAATCGACTTCAAGAATAGCAGCGACGAATACATTGGTTTACCCAGTGGTTTCTTAGTTGCCGGAAGTCCAGCAGTAGTTAGTAGCCTATGGAAGGTAGAGCAGGTGTCTACAGCATTGTTACTGATTAAATTTTATCAGAATTTGCTAAAGCCAATGTCCTTAGCACTTGCCCTGAATCAAGCGCAACTCTGGCTGCGAGATGCCACTGTACAGGACTTGCGAGATTGGGCTGAAAAGTTAACTCAAGAGTTGGAATTGGATAATAGCTTTAAGGAAGAAGTGGAGGAATCATGCGATTTATTTGACAATCAAGAAACTCCGTTTGATTATCCTTATTATTGGGCGGGTTACTGTGCCATTGGAAAATACTATATTTAGTTAAATTATGAATCCAAAAAAAAATAATAAAATTTTAAAAATAATCCAAGGTTTTAAGCACGCACTAAAAACTGACTCTGAAAAGTTTCAACTTGAAGACTTGCAAGACTTAGATCAAGTTTTAGCAGCTTTAGACACTCCAACAGAAGCTGAATTAGAAGAGCTAATTAAAACTTGGTTGAAAAAACATAAACAAGTCAGAGATACTATACGCCCATTTGCTGAAACTACTCAGGAATTAAAGAAGTCACCCGAGCCTCCTCCTAATTCCGACGCAGGTATTCTTCAAAACGTATTTGAAGAATTCAAAAAAAAACTCACAGAAACTATTAAAGTTAAAACTAATCAACAGGATCAAGACAACAGTCAGCAATCAAAAAAAGGGTAAGCATTGAGCTATCAGCCGTCAGCCACCCTACGGGCATAAGCTGACGGCTGAATCCTTACTAAAAATCTCAAACAATGACTCACAAAATCTACGCACCTAATATTCATCTCTTTGCCTTCCATCTTCGGAATCTATCTAGTAGTGATTCCCAAGCACACAGGGACTATGACAGCAAACTGCTTTGGCACAAGTGCCATGATATTTTTGCTAAATTCCAAATTCAACAGAGGCTAGACCTGAGAGACGTTGCCGAAGGTTCCCGCATTGCTTTACTAAAAGGAGCCACCAAGGAAAATATTCTCTTACCGTTGGAGGGGAAATTATTTCTCAATACTGGCAAAGAAATAACGATTACTGGTCAAGCTTGTCCACTCCAGATCTATGATAGTTATGCTCTCGGTTTGAATATTCGGATTCCTGAAGTTGAGAATAATCAGAAAACCGAAGACGTAGACCTGACTGTATTCAAGGATTTTAATCCAGACCAGTGCTTTCTTCCCAGTAACATTAACAGTTCCCTAGGACAAATTCTGTTACTAACTGCTTGGCTACCCCAGAAGGAACAGCAAGATTTACATTTATGGAAAGAGATAGCTGATCAGTGTGTGCAAAATTTTCTGGGAGAAAAGAATCAGGATAACTGTCCACCGCTGTATCAAGAAGGTCAATTATTTGATAGTCCGATTTTTGAATATGGCATTCCCGATCAATCTCAAGACTATGGCCAAATTTTTGTTTGGCTATTTTTAGGAGAAGAGGTCAATGGCAACTATGGTGCCCGAGCCGACGATAATTTTTGCTTGTTTTATCAAAATTTTATTGATTTATTTTTTTATCGCCAAAAAGTCATTAAAGCTTATCAAATCAGCCGGGAGGTTTATAGTGATGCTTACCAAGGATATCAAGATATTAAACAAATCATCAATGAAACGACCGAAATTCAAGATAATCAGAGCGTATTATCTGATGATGACCTGTTGGAGTTTAAGAAGAAGCTGAGAATACTGCCGAAGCTAGACTTGAACTATTCAGACTGGCTGAGACAGTTAGAAAGCTATAGCTTAACCATCAAGACTAATGCTCACAATTATTCCGAAAAGCTTCAACAACTTCAAGAAAAATTACCCAATGACGAAGAGTTAAGCTTTTTGTCAGTATTTGAGCATAAAATCAGCCCTACTTATCAAGAGCAAATTCAAATAAACTTAAGCTATTTTGGACATAGCTCCGCCCTGTTAGACAAAGCGATTTCCTCAATCAGAGGTATTGTGGAAATTGAACAAGCAGAACGCGATCGCGCTTTGGAACAAGCCCTCAGAGATAAGGAGGAAGCTGATCGAGCCCGAGAAAAAAAATTAGAGGAGTCACGTCGTCAACAAGAGAAGGCTGCCGAGGAACGAGAAAAAAATTTAGAACGTTGGATCACCTCCGTCGGTATTGGCCTAGCCGTCAGTACTATTTCTTCCCAAAGCGATGCTAAACAACCTCTAGAAGCGATCTTGATCAAACTAGACTGGAAGGGATCCTTAAATTGCCCTAAAGCTGAAGACCAGCCTTGCTTGAGTTACAGTGTGGTGTTTGTGGTATTTCATGTGTTGCTTGGTGTTGGATTTGGTGTGATCGTTGCTTTAATGTGGAAGCTATGTATCAATTGGCGGTCAAAATGATCTGCAAAGGGAGTAGGGAGCAGGGAGCAGGGAATAGGGAAGAAGGAGAAAATCCTGTGTACTTGATAGTTATGCAAACCGCCGTAATAGATTACTAGTTGTTAATTTAGCAACAGTTTAGGGAATTCTCTGACTGTAGTCCCTTTGATGAATTGATGGAACACGGTAAGCTATCAGCGCTCAGTGGTCAGCGGTCAGCTATCAGCTGTTGGCACAAAAACTCATAACAATAGAAGGTTTATAGGGTTTCTCATAGCTATGAGGTACACAAGATTTTTTCCCTATTGCCTATTGCCTATTGCCTATTGCCTCTTGCCTATTGCCTATTGCCTCTTGCCTATTGCCTCTTGCCTATTGCCTCTTGCCTCTTGCCTTCCCCTCCTGGGAGGGGTTAGGGGTGGGTTCCTATTGCCTATTGCCTATTGCCTGCTCCCTATCTCCCCTTAGTTACAGATTGAAAATCAAACGATGCACCCGCCAGCCTCCCTCCTCAAGGGTTACCAAATCACTGCCCAACTTTATGAAAGTTCCAATTCTCTTGTGTATCGTGGTTACCGCGATAGTGATCAGCAGCCGGTTATCCTTAAATTTCTTAAACAGGACTATCCTAGCCCAGAAGAACTAACCAGATATCAACAAGAATATCACATCACTTGCTCTCTTAATCTAGAAGGAGTTATTCAAGTCTATGACTTGCAGCAGTATCAGAATACTCGGGTAATTATTTTAGAGGATTTTGGCGGAGAGTCATTAAGCCTTTTACTAACTAAACAAACCCTTAGCATCAAAGACTTTATCATTATTGCTATCAAGATTACTAAAATTTTAGGAGAAATTCATAGGGCCAATGTGATTCACAAGGATATTAACCCCAGTAATATTGTTTTTAACCCAGACACGGGAGAGCTGAAAATAATTGACTTTGGGATTTCTACGGTGTTATCCCGGGAAAATCCAACTCTAAAAAATCCCAATGTCATAGAAGGAACCTTAGCCTATATCTCACCAGAACAAACCGGGAGAATGAACCGCTCCCTGGATTACCGTACAGATTTTTATTCCCTTGGTGTCACCTTCTATGAACTGTTAACAAAACAGCTACCGTTTCCCACTACTGACCTGATGGAGTTGGTACATTCTCATCTGGCTAAATCCCCTGTGGCACCCCATCTCTTGATCAGCTCAGAGCGGGAGGGAGGGGGAGACGGTTGTCCAAAAGCGATTTCAGATATTGTGCTTAAACTGATGGCGAAAAATGCCGAAGACCGCTATCAGTCGGCTCATGGGCTCAAGACAGATTTGGAACACTGTCTTGAACAATTACAAACCACAGGAGAAATCAAAACCTTTCAACTCGGTCACCACGACATTTCCGAACGATTCACTATTCCTGAAACCTTGTATGGTCGAGACCAGGAAATAGCGACGTTGCTAGCAGCATTTGACCGGATAGCTGCCTTCTCTAGGAAAGACGGGGCTGAACTACTGCTGGTGGCTGGTTATTCTGGTGTGGGCAAGTCAGCCTTGGTTAATGAAGTCTACAAACCGATTACTGCCAAGGGTGGTAATTTCATTGCTGGTAAGTATGACCAATATCAGCACAACATTCCCTATGATGCGATCGCAAAAGCTTTCGGTGACTTGTGCAATCAACTGCTGACCGCAAGCGAAACGACTCTCAATCAATGGCGGCGGGAAATTATAGCTGCTGTGGGCAACAACGGGCAAGTCTTAATCGATGTGATTCCTGATTTAGAGAGGATTATCGGTAAACAGCCCACCGTAGCACCAGTGGATGCGATCGCAGCCCAAAACCGTTTCAATCTAGTCTTCAAGAACGTCATCAAAGCCATTTGTCAGTCAGATCATCCACTGGTCTTGTTCATTGATAATTGCCAATGGGCTGATAGTGCTTCATTAATGCTGCTAAAGACAATTATCACCGATGGGGAGCTTCAGCATTTACTAGTTGTAGGAGCCTACCGAGACCATGAAGTAGATGAAGCCCATCCCTTCATGACCGCTGTGGAAGAAATCAAACAAGAGGGGGGAATTGTTTCACAGATTCATCTCGATAATCTCAAGCCAGTCGATGTGAATCAGTTAATTGCTGATGCCTTAGACTGTTCCCCTCAAGATAGCCAACCCTTAACAGATTTAGTTTACTACAAAACTCATGGTAATCCTTTTTTTACCACAGAGTTTATCACATCAATATATACAGAAAAATTATTACTATTTAACCATACCCAGTGCCAATGGCAATGGGATAGTGAGCTGATTCAAGCCAAAGACATTACCGATAATGTGGTAGACTTTATGGCAAGTAAAATCAGCACGCTATCGGAAACGACTCAAAAGATATTGCAGGTAGCCGCTTGTATTGGTAATAGCTTTGATGTATTACTATTAGCCGTTATTTATCAACAGTCTCCCCAGCAAGTAATCTATGGTTTATTCCCCGCTATCCAACAGGGGTTAATTGTTTCCTTAAATCAAGGGTATCAGCTGATTAACCTCGATCATGATACCGACTGCAGTCTAGTTAAATTTAGATTTCAGCACGATCGGGTTCAACAAGCAGCCTATACCCTGATTGAACCATCACAAAAAACAGCTTTTCATTTACTAATCGGTCGCCTGTTATTAAAAACCAAGACATCCGAAACATTATCAGAGTCTATCTTTGAGATTATCGATCATCTCAATCTTGCCAGTGACCAGGTTACCTGTCCAGAAGAATTCCATGAAATTGCCAGCCTTAATCTCATCGCCAGTCAAAAAGCCAAAGTTGCTGCTGCTTATGAATTAGCAACTAATTACGCCAATGCAGGCATTAATCATCTATCCGATCTATCAGCAGATAGTTGGCAAACCCATTATGAATTGACATTAGCCTTACATAACGAAGCCATTGAGGCAGCCTACCTTAACGGTGATTTGAAAGCAATGGCAAGATTAGCAAAGGTAGTGCTACAGCAAGCTAGACTCCTGCTGGACAAGGTGAAAGCTTACCAAGTCCAAATTCAAGCCTCCATCGGACAAAACCAGTTGCTGGACGCCCTCAATACCGCTTTAACGATTCTCAAACTCCTAGGGGTAAACCTTCCAGAAAACCCAACCAACACCGATATCGAGCTTGGACTGGCCGAAACCATCGAGAATTTGCCAGCTATAGGCATTCAAGACTTAATTAACATGCCAGAAATGACCGATCCCTACAAGCTGGCAACTATGGAAATCTTATCCAGCGTGCTGAATGCAGCGTATATGGCAATTCCTGACTTGTTACCCCTGATTGTGTTTGCACAAGTCAATTTATCCATCAACCATGGCAATTCCTGTTTTTCGGCCTTTGCTTATGCCAATTATGGCTTAATTCTCTGCGGGATAGTGGGAGACATCGATAGCGGTTATGAATTTGGAAAACTTGCTTTCAGTCTTCTAGAAAAATTTAATAATAGAGCTAATACTAAAGCCAAAACAGTCGAGATAGTTTGCCTATCTATCAAGCATTGGAAAGAGCATATCAGGGAAACCTTAAACCCTTTGCTTGAAGCCTATCAAAGTGGGCTGGAAACTGGTGATTTAGAATATGCTTCATTTGCCGCTTTAGATTATTGTTCCCATTCCTATGTCCTGGGCAAGGAACTAAACGGACTTGAACAAGAGATAGCCACCTATAGCCAAGCCATCCATCAGCTCAACCAAACAACTGTCTTTCACTTAAACGAAATCTTTCATCAAGGGGTTTTGAATTTGCTGGGAAATGCCGAAAATCCCTGTTATCTAATCGGTAAAGCCTATAACGAAGCGCAAATGTTACCAATCCATCAGCAAGCCAACGATATCAGTACCATGGCATTATTATATGCTAATAAACTGATTCTTTGCTTTCTATTTGGTGATCTGCTTGAAGCTAGGGAAATTGCTGCTAAACTAGAACTATATTTAGAAGGAATTCCCGGACAAGTATTCGTACCCCTGTTCTATTTTTACGATTCTTTGGTAAGGCTGGAGCTATATTATAGTTCAACAACCCTGGAAAAAGAAGAATCTTTAGCTCGTGTTGCTACCAATCAAGAAAAGATGAAAAACTGGGCTGACTATGCTCCCATGAATTATCTGCACAAATTTCATCTAGTAGAAGCAGAGCGCCATCGGATTCTAGGTCAAAACGTTGAAGCGATGGATCTATACAATTGCGCCATTGCTGAAGCAAAGGAAAACAGATATCTTAACGAAGAAGCCCTGGCCAACGAACTCGCTGCCAAATTTTATCTGGAATGGGGCAAAGACAAAATTGCCCAACTCTACATGATGGAAGCATACCATAGCTACACTCACTGGGGAGCATTAGCAAAAGTCCAAGACTTAGAACAATATTATCCCCAATTACTAACCCAAACCGCCAGTAACGTTCGATTCTCTGCTACTAACACCACCACCTCATCCACCACTGCCACTACCCTATCCGATTCCCTAGACCTAATCAGTATCCTGAAAGCCTCTCAAGCCTTAGCCCAAGAGATTAAACTTGATACCTTACTAGCCAACATGATGGCAATTGTGATCGAAAATGCCGGAGCCGAAATGGCGTATCTATTGCTTCAACAGAATCAGCAATGGGCGATCGCAGCAGAAGGGATAATTGATAGCAATAAAAATACCAATAAAGTAAACATTTTACAATTTGCTCCCTTAGATACTTTCTCAGAAACCTCCCTATCCAAATCCATTATCAACTACGTTATCCGAACCCAAACCAGTGTTGTTTTTCACCGTGCTACTGAAGATAACACCTTCTCTACAGATCCCTATATCCAGATTCATCAACCCCAATCGATTTTGTGTACTCCCATTATTAACCAAGGCAAACTAATTGGTTTGCTCTATCTGGAAAATAATCTCACCACTGGAGCCTTTACACCAGACCGATTAGAAGTGTTAAATCTGCTCACCTCCCAAGCCGCTATTTCCCTAGAAAATGCCCTGTTGTATCGCCAATTAGAAGACTATTCCCACACCCTAGAACAAAAAGTAGAAGAACGCACCGCCCAACTAGCTGACTCTAATCAACAACTGAAAGCTGCTAAACAAAAAGCCGATACTGCTAACCAAGCTAAAAGCGATTTTCTCTCCAATATGAGCCATGAATTGCGTACTCCTCTCAATGGTATCCTCGGCTATGCTCAAATCCTGAAGCGAGACCGGGATCTAAGTACCAAGCAAATCGATGGCTTAAGGATTATTGAGCAAAGCGGCAACCATTTATTGACTCTGATCAACGATATCCTAGACCTATCCAAAATCGAAGCCCGCAAAATGGAACTCTACCCGAGAAATTTACACCTACAGAGTTTCATCGGAAGTGTGGTCGGGATTATCCGCATGCGTGCAAATGGAAAAGATATTTTGTTCCAATATAACCCTGAAGATAACTTACCTCATGGCATTAAAGCTGACGAGAAACGACTGCGACAGGTACTGCTAAATTTATTAGGTAATGCTGTTAAATTCACTGATACTGGTCAAGTAACATTAAAGGTTAA
>NZ_CEYLVT010000217.1:0-12672 GCF_982860115.1 Moorena sp. | reverse complement strand
AAAGGGTTAAATCTTTTGTAATAAGGCTCCACTATCTTACGGTAACTTCTAACCATTCTCTTGGCATGTTCTTCACGCTGCCTACTTATTTTAAGGTGATGTCTGCCTAGTCTATTAATGGCCTTTTTACGGTTAGATGAGCCTTTCTTTTTTCTAGAAACTCTGCGCTGATAGAACTTAAGGCGTTTTTCTCCCGTCCTGTAAAAACGGGGGTTAGGTTCAGTGTTACCAGTGGAATCAGTATAGAACTCTTTTAGTCCAACATCCAGGCCGACAGCCGTTCCAGTTGGTTCTAATTCTTCTTTGATGTCAACTGAAATACAAAACTGGACATAGTAGCCATCAGCTCGACGGACTATCCGAACCCGCTTAATCTGTTTTTTATCGAAACGCCATAAGTCCCATGTACCTTTAATTTTGAGTTTTCCAATCCCCTTCTTGTCACTAAATGTAATTGACTTCTTGTCAGGGGACAACTTCCAGCCAGACTGTTTATACTCCACTGAACGGCAGTTTTTCTGGAATTTAGGAAAGCCTTTTTTGCCGGGTACCTTTTTCTTACAGTTATCAAAGAACCGAATGATTGATGACCATGCTCTTTCGGCACTAGACTGACGAGCTGTAGAGTTCAACTCATTAGCAAAAGGGAAATTATTGGCTAGAACTGCACTGTATTTGTTAAGGTCAAATTTATTAACCCCTTTATTGTCCATCCAATATCTGAGACAACTATTGCGAATGAATTTAACAGTCCGAATAGCCTCATCAATAGCGAAATATTGATGTTTATTTCCTTTCGCTTTAAACTCTAGTATGATCATCAGCTTCGACCTCAACTGTATCCATTTTTATTCTACAACACCTAGACTAAGATTCCGGATTTTTAAAGAATATTTTTCACAGGCGGCTAAAGCCGCTATTCGCTTTCATCCCCGGTCTAAAGACACGGGGTTTTCAGCGTTTCGATTTTTATAACAAACCTAAAGCAGTCAGCGGTCAGCGGTCAGCGGTCAGTCATTGGCCTTTGGCTGATAGCTGATAGCTGACCCCTGACTACTTAGTTACCCATTCAATTTTCGGTGTTGCTGATTCTGGGTATGATTGAGCCCCCCTAGCCCCCCAATTTTGGGGGGAACAAAACTCTTAAAGTCCCCCAAAGTTGGGGGATTTAGGGGGCTTGCCCAAAACCAAAAGATCCTGCATTGATACTTCAATTCAGCAACCCCCAATTTTCCCTCAAATCCTCTGTCGAGAATCCTCAATATCATTCCTGAGCTCCTCTAGCTTGCTTTGTGCCTCTGGATCTTCCAAATTAAAAAGCTTTTGATAAATTCCCTGAGCAGCCTTTAACGATTCAACCGCTTCAGCAAACTCTTCTAGGTTGTGGGCAATCTCACCAAGTTGTTCTTGAATTTCCGCCTGCAATGGCAAATTATTAGCCTTTTTAGCAAGTGCCAGGGCTGTGCGGTAACGCTGTTGAGCCTGTCGCTTTAGTCCAATGCGCTTATACATGTCAGCTTGGAGCTGATAAATGGCAGCATTGTCTGTACCAGCTTTGATTCTTGTTTCTAAAAGGTCAATGGCATTCTGATTGAGACAAGTGTTGGGATAATTTAGATCTTGGCAAGTGCTGTGATACAGATGAGCTTTTTTCCGAGCTTTGGCATCTGCATCCAGATTTTGTGTCTCAATCTGAGCTAGGTTCTTCTTTAGCTCCTGCTCCAGCTCATCGGTCAGCAGTGTAATGGTGGGAGCTGGCTCTTGATCGGGATTTTTCGGTGAAGACACACCGGTACTAGCAGTTACCACAATAAAATAATCCCGATCCCGTCGGAGTTGGGAGCTATCAGGATAATCAACTATGGGTTCAGATACCCGTTTTTCCCACACTGGTCTTGCCAGATACTTAATAGTAACATCATAGTGGCTGGCTTGTTTCACCCCATTCCAGCGCAGGGTCACGGGTTGATTAGGACGTAGTGCTGTATTCCTCGGACTGATCAGGTCGGGAAGGTTTTCGTTCCCGATGCCACGTCCAGGTGCAAGATCATCTTCCGGTCGGAAACATATTACTGAATTTGGATTTGGGCAAACTTTAGACACCTTAAAAGCTGTTCCTACAGGAACCTGCCAATTACTGAGATCACTGCAGGAAACTGTAGCAGAGGACTGAGGGTTTCTGACCCAGATCTGGTCTGTGAGCTTGAGGCGATCTCCTTGGTGAGCCCGACGATAACCAAACCACAGGCGACGTTTCACTTGAACATCTCCTGTGACAGCTGCGATCTCGTAAATACATTCACCCGCAGTAGTTGCTGGAGCCGCGATCGCGATTAAAATGCTGGAAAGTAGAGAGATGGAGAATAGACGTTTCCAAATCATGGCATTTGTTTCTGTTGTTGAGCTTTCTGAATACGTTGATTAGCTAGATGTAACCAGGTGTCTTCTTCTGGAATCAAACGATTTCCTATTCCTAAATCATTAGCTAGATCCAGCCATTGGTTTGGTTTTGAAATCAGAGGATTTTCTAGGATTAAATGGCGACAATTTTGCCATTCCTTGAGAGATTCCTTGGTAGCTTCAGGTTTTTTCTGGCGTTCAAGTACCTGAGCTAAAATACAAGAGGCAGAGGCACGATTGGGCAGATATTTGGCCACATCTGGATTCTTAGCAATCTTGATAGCTTTTTCCAGGGCAATCTTAGCTTCATCATCCCGGTTTTGTTTGAATCTTACCCACCCTATATTTTTATATAGATTGTATTTATCCTCTGGATAAACTGATTGCTTTGTGGTCAGTTTTAGACCTTCAACTAAAAGGTTTGCCGCTTTAGGATAGTCCTTTTCTAGAATGTAGAGTCTGGCCAAGTTGTTGTATGCTCTAGGAATGTTGGCACTTACCGCCAGCTGGTACTCTTGCTTTGATTTCTTGAGCTGTAACCAGTCTTCATACACTACGGCCAGGTTGTAATGGGCCTTAGCATTATCAGGCTCCAGGGCAATCGCTCTTTGGTAGTCGGCTTCAGCACTACTAAGCTCACCGGCTCGATAGTGCTTTAAGCCACGTTGATTGTAGATAGCTGAAATACTGGGTAGACTATACCAAAACCCTAGCAATCCCAACAGTAGAGCCATGGTGGAGAGAAACTTGGTTTCAGCATGAAGAAACTTAGGCACTTTCCAAGTAATCAGCAATTCCTCAAAACCTTTTTTCAATGCTTCTGAGAAATCGTTATCTTTTTGCTCTTCTTCGGTAAGGTCACTTTTGGCTTTCAGCAGAGTGATCAGAGTTGGTACAATGATCGCGGAAGTGCCAACCACATCGAGACCACCACTTAAGAAACGACTGGCAATGTTGACCAGCAGAGCCAGACTAACACTCCAACTTCCAAAGGTCAGACCCTTAAACACCCAGTCGTAACGATCTAGGGGATGAGGAGGACGCTGTTGATCCAGATACCACCACCAGCCCTTAGGCTTTGCGGGTAGACTGTGACGATAGGTAGAAAGTTCCAGAGCTTGGTCAATCCGTTGTTTGTGTTGTTGGAGTTTGGCATCTAGCTCATGAATGCACTTTAGAAGCTCTGCAGGTATGAAGGGTTCCTGTTTGAGGGCATTGTTGAGTGCATCTCTGGCACACAGAATCTCTAGAGCTTGTTGATGACTCAAGGGAGAATCTGTGGCTAGGGACTGGAGGGCAGTTCGATATTGACTTAGCACCAATGTATGATAGGGCATGCTATTGGGTGTGATCTCATGTTAGGTTGAATACTTACACGCTTGGGTGAATCGAAGGCAGAGGGCAGAAGGCAGAAGGCAGAAGTAAAGGAGTAAGGTTTAAAGGGTAATGGTGTTTGATAACTAATTATCCGAACATGATATGACTGACTAGATTTGACTTAACCTGTCGCCCATTTAAACGACATTTGATTCAATCAGGAAAAAAAACCTGGAACTCTTTTACCTTCTGCCTTCTGACTTCTGCCTTCTGACTTCTGACTTCTGACTTCTGACTTCTGCCTTCTAACTTCTGCCTTCTGCCTTCTGCCTTCTGACTTCTGAATGGTTTCCAGTTACCAGAATTGATGAAAGCTGCCCAGAAATAGGGGTGCTGGTATTTTTGATTTTGCTGCATCTCTAGTTGAGCCTGTCTCATGGCCTCGCTACGTCCCAGACCCTGATTTAACTTCTGATAGTAAGATACCATCAGCTCTTTAGTAGACTGATCATTCACTTGCCAGAGGCTGATCACCTGGCTTTGGGAACCAGCCAGGACCAAGGCTCGCCGCAAACCATAGACTCCTTCTCCTTGAGAGAGTTCACCTAGTCCCGTTTCACAGGCAGAGAGTACCACCAACTCACTACCGTAGAGATTCAGCCCCGATGCCTCCAATGCTGTCAGCACCCCATCCTGGAGTACATCGGCAAGGTTGCCACTTTGATAATTCTTAACCCCAGCCAGCACTAGTCCAGAGTTCAACAGAGTCAGCCTAGACTGCAATAAGGGATTTTTTGCCACCAGAGAGTCAACCTGTTGATTGCCCTCAAAGAAGCCATGAGTGGCAATGTGCAGAATACTGGGACGATTAACTTGCTTAATCACCGCTTCAGTGGCCTGTCGCCCAAGCCACAGTTGAGCTTGGGGTAAGATTTTAGCAATAGCTTCAGCCTCAATTTTGGTTCCTTCTAGAGCCTCAAGCTGGCGCTGCTTCCAATTCCCGGAACGGGTAGGGTTTTGAGCTAATTGAACCGTTTCACCAGGTTTTCCGAAAATCGGATCAGCAATCAGCACTGGCGGCTGCTGAGGTGGGGCTTGAACAGGGAAACGCAGCACGTCTCGCCCAGAAGTAAGGTAGGTAAACCTAAAGTTTTCAATCAGGAATTGGTTATTGTGATCCACCAGGGCTTCAAAGGGAATCAAGTTGAGTGGCCCATCCGGTGAAATGATTAAGTGATTGCTATTACCAATTTGTGCTCGGATCGGAGCTAGAATTGCTTCCTCTAATTCACGAGCAGCGTCTTTAACTTGGGAAATACGTATTCCACGACTGCGGATAGCAGCGGTAAAATCAGCAATCAGTGGGTCTATTTCCTCTGCTAGTCCCAAATCAATGCCTTGAAAACGACCATCGGAGTCTAAAGTATAGACGGCATAGCGGGGCTTGCCGAATCGCTGATTTTGAGTAGCTTTGGGGTCAAAAGGTTGGTATTGGAAGAATTCAATCAGAACTGCATCAGGGGGCAGTTGAGCTTGCACAGCATCGAGGGTAGCGACTTGAGTGGCACGTTGGAATTCAGGACTCTTTTCCAGAAGAGCCTTTTCTTGAGTTTCCCTTTTTTTCGTCAGTTCTTTGAGTTGGGTTTCATAATCATCAACAGACTGATTACCGTGACCTTGATGGTAGAGTTTTGCCAGTTGAGCGCGAGTGTCGTTGAGTTGGTCGAAGGGTTTCTGGTCTTCAGGAGTCAAGTTTTGGCGTAAGCCTTGCCAGCTATTGGTGGTAGTATCCAGAATACGACCTTTACGACGTAGGATTGTGGTTAGTGCCGAATGGGCTGCCTTTTGATTTTGAGCATCCTGTTGGAGATGGAGGGAAATAGCTAAGTCTATTGCACCAGAGAGCGTGTTGATATAGTCTTGTTTTTGAGACTCAGAGCCAACTACCAGATTGTAGTCGAGGTTTTTTTCCTGCACCTCTAACCCTTCAATTAGGAGGTTGAGAGCAGAAGTAGGGTCTCCCTGTGCCCAGTAGATTCCAGCCAGATTATTGAGGCTGCCTGCCACATTGGGATGGTCTTGACCGAGGCGTTTTTTCCACAGTGTTAAGGCTTGTTGATAGAGGGTTTCCGCTTCAGAATATCTGCCCTGGCTTTGGTAGAGTGCAGCCAGATTGTTGAGGCTGGCAGCGACATTGGGATGGTCTTGACCAAGGAGTTTTTTTCTCAGTGCTAAGGCTTGTTGTAAGAGGGGTTCGGCTTCACCATATCTGCCTTGGCTAGAGTAGAGTAATCCCAGATTATTGATGCTGGTTGCCACATGGGGATGGTTCTGACCGAGGCGTTTTTTCCTCAGTGCCAAGGCTTTTTGGTAACAAGTTTCCGCTTCAGAATATCTGCCCTGGCTAGAGTAGAGTAATCCCAGATTATTAAGGGTGTTTGCCACATCGGGATGGTCCTGACCGAGGAGTGTTTCCATCAGTGCTAAGGCTTGTAGAAAGAGGGGTTCGGCTTCACCATATCTGCCCTGGCTTTCGTAGATGAATGCCAGATTATGGAGGCTGCGTGCCACATGGGGATGGTTCTCACCCAAAAGTTTTTTCGTCAGTGCTAAGGCTTGTAGAAAGAGGGGTTCCGCTTCAGGATATCTGCCTTGGCTTTGGTAGAGTGTAGCCATATTATTGAGGCTTTCTGCCACATCCGGATGGTCTTCACTGAGTAGTTTTTTCCTCAGTGCTAAGGCTTGTTGATAGAGGGGTTCGGCTTCAGGATATCTGCCCTGGCTTTGGTAGAGTGCAGCCAGATTATTGAGGCTGCGTGCCACATCCGGATGGTCTTCACTGAGTAGTTTTTCCCTCAGTGCTAAGGCTTGTTGATGGAGGGGTTCCGCTTCAGAATATCTGCCCTGGCTTTCGTAGAGTGTAGCCAGATTATTGAGGCTTCTTGCCACATGGGGATGGTCCTGACCGAACAGTTTTTTCAACAGTGCTAAGGCTTGTCGATAGAGGGGTTCCGCTTCAGCATATCTGCCCTGGCTTTTGTAGAGTAATGCCAGATTATTGAAGCTGCCTGCCACATCGTGATGGTCTTGATCGAGGAGTTTTTTCCTCAGTGCTAAGGCTTGTAGATAGAGGGGTTCGGCTTTAGCATATCTGCCTTGGCGAAAGTAGATGAATGCTAGATTATTGAGGCTGCTTGCCACATCCAGGTGTTCCTCCCCCAAGACTTCCTGACGAATCTCTAATGCTCTCTTAGCTAGGGGAATCGCTTCTGAGTACTTTCCTTGCTGATAAAGCTCCAATGCTTGCTGAGTTAGTTGAGAGGCTTCTGCTAGGGATAACTCTTCAGGCCTTTCACTCCCTGGTGAACTCAGTTGTTGAGCAATGATACTTTGCCCCCAGCTAGACCTAGGGAAAGCCACTCCCATTCCCATCACACCGATGACGGTAGCTAAAATCCTTGCTAGCTTGATAAAGAGGTTTTGATTCATTTCCTGAACCTCCATTGGGGATAGTCAATAAACCTGATCAAAGGAAGTGGGGGTAATACAGTAGTGTGCCACCCACTATTGATTGTTCTACTGACGTTTTAGGGTTCAGGATTTATAGCAACGGAAGTATAGTTTAGTGCGTAGGGTGGGCAGTGCTTGAGACAGATCAGATCACCTTGCAAAGTGCGTAGGTAGGTACTACTCACCGACGATTAATCCCAATGGTGCCAGATGTGAGTATAAATATTTCCAGGATCACGAATTGTATTATAAAACTATAGTCAATCAACGTTTTATCCTAATAATTTACACTTTAAATCCTTAGATAAAATTCCTTGAGCGTTACCAGAGCGATAATTTTACCAAGCTTATTGAGTTTGACTAATTTTTGTGATGGGAATAGTTTAATTATCAGCAGACTCTAAGAATTTAATCGCACTATTGCGGAATTTAATAGTTATTTTTAATCCAATCTGTCAGATCAGTCACGTCTTCCTCATAGTCTTGAGGTAAGCCAAAAGTGGTGTCAAGCTCTTGTTGCTCTTGATCACTAACGTAAGGCATTAACATATGACAGAGTAAGAGTCTTTCTTCTCTCAAAACTTTTCGGATGCTTTCTTTAATCAGTGTTTTTAAGTATTGAGCTTCCATCGCTGTTGAATTAAACGTTATTTTTGTAAATTATATAGCAAAGGGAACAGGGAGCAGGGAGCAGGGAGTAGGGAGTAAATTAAAAAAAAATAGCCGCAGAAATACTATCCACGACTATTCCAATTTTTAATGTCACAAAATTAGCAAACCTAACCTGATCAGATCCTATCTGATTCGACCAAAACCTTGGCCAGGGGGGAAACCCCCCCAGAAATTTAAAGTGTTATGGCAACAACCAATACTTGGTTATTGTAGTGATCACTTCCCCTGGAACATCAGTCGCTTCCAGAGGGGTCCATTCCGCTATCTCTGCATAGCCTAGGGCATACAGCATTTGCATACTATAAAGTACTGATTGACGAGAACCTTTGAGAGTGTGTTGAGCAGGTTGTTTCTTGAAGTTTTGGCTGAATTGTTGTGACATCATAAAAAAATTGATTTCGGATTATATTGATTATTGTAATGATTATAATTTTAATTGTCAAGGGCTTTAAAAAGTTTTTTTTGGGAAGTTTTAGGATTAATAAAAAATTAGCGATCGCGTAGCGTATCTTTCAGATAATCGCTCTTAGCGGAAGCGAAGCTTCATCGCGTAGCGTGACCTTTGGTCAATCGCTTTTAGCGGAAGCTTTGCGGCTCTGCCCTCTGTTAAATAAAAATCAATTAAAATTTTGATTGGGGGAGGATTGCTATAGTAGGAACATTGCTCTCCAACACCCTAGTTTGCCATCTTCTTCAACTAGGCCAAAAACTCTTCGGTTCTTCAGTACCTTTTATGCTAAATTTCAACTTAAAAAACTCAGAAAGCTTACTGTATAAGGAAAATGATGGTATTTAACTAACAAAAATTTCTGAATACGGCCTCTTTACACTACTCCCTGCTCCCGTCTTGATGCAGTCGCTCATGGGGGAAACCCCCAAGACCGCGCTGCATCGCTGCTCCCTGCTCCCTTAGCTAAAGTGTTTATTTAGCATAACAAGTACGGAAGAGCCAACTTTTCCAGAATCACCGATGTCTCCAACACAGAAGAGGAAAAGAAAAAAACCTTCTGATTTGTTGAATTGTTGAGAATTGAGAATTGGGAATTGAGAATTGAGAATTGGAATATGCCTGTCCTGTTGGTACAAAAACTATTTTCTACTTTGGTCAGACAATTACCACTGGTTGTAAAAACTGGAGTTTGTGGACATCACCTCTGGGTCGGTGTAGATAATAGTTTATAGAGACACAACAAAAACCAGTGACTATTCAAACTCAACGTACTAGTAGTTTTATCGACCCCTGGCCTTATATTGCTATCGGGTCTACAGTACTGGTATTTTTCGCCTTATCCCATGGTTATCGGTTCCAGAAAACACTGCTATCTACTACCGTCAGTGCCAGGCAAGAGGAACCGCTGCAACTTCAAACACTGTCCCTCAAGCGCCAGCTGATTGGTGCTCTTCGCATTGAAGCTAAAGCAAAAATTCCCCTTAACCGATGGGTTACTTATGAAATCCAGTTACTCGATGGCCAAGGTCAACCATTCGCCTCCGCCATCAAGCAAGCCTGGAATGAATCAGGTACTTGGTATGATGATGGGGAGTCTGGTAGTTGGCAAGACGATGACCTGTTAGGAGGACTTGATGTTCGCGCCAAGCAGGATGAGATGGTGACCATTGCCATTGCAGTTTTGGAGTATGGAGATACATCAGGACAAGTACTCGATCAACCAGTGCCGTTTCAGGTAACTGTCCAAAATGGAGTGATAGATACGCGCTATCTTTGGCCAGGTTTAGTGGGGACATTATGTCTTACCTTGATAACTTTATATGCAGCGCCATTAACCGGGAAAAAAGCCATCTTCAAAACGATTAACGATAGCGACCCCAGCGATCGCGCTATAGTCGGTGGTGCAAATCGCCTTGTGCGGGTTAGAGTTGATGTTAAGGCAGATGAAACTTCCCCATCGAAACTAGAAGTTCGCCTTTTTGTCAAGGACTCCTATGGTGAGCAAATCTATAACCGTTCGTTTCCCTTGCCTATGAACTATCTCAAAATCAACGGCAAGATCAAGAGAGCAACAGGTCATTTACACACATTCTTCCTGTTGGAATCTCGCAGTTCCTATCGTTTCTCCGTGGAAGTATGGCCAGATGCATCTGTCGATCGCACAACCTTGAGAGTTATTGATGGCAACCGTACCTTACAAAGTGTTGAGGTAGTAAAAATTAGCCCAACCCTTGATACGCCATGAATGCCTTAAAAACAGGTAGGACAGTGTGGGATATCGAGAAAAAATATTTCACAGTTTTAGCGGTGTCACGGGCTTCGAGCAAGATGCTCGCACTACGCGAGCAAGATGCTCGCACTACTTGTATTTTCCATCCAGGAATTGATCCCATGTTGACTAAAATTTTGACAGCGACGACAGTTGCGATCGCACTATTTACCATAATCGCAGGTTACACTCAACGTTCAGCCCTTGTCCTGCGGGAAGAAAAACAAGAGAACTACTGGCCCCGACATCGGACATATTTATCCGGTTACTATTATCTAGGTATTTGGGAATCGTCGCCCAATCGCTCAGCCTATGGTAGCTTTCGCGGAGGCGGTCCGGCTACTGGGAAATAGACTATGGAAGATGCGATATCAGATGGGAAACCGATAGCTAACTCTAGCATCCCATCCCTCAAACCGGACCAGCGTTGGTTGCTCATGATTGCTGCTGCGGTTTCCTCAATTTGTGGACTAGCGGTAGAACTGTTGCTGGGAACTCTAGCAAGTTACTTGGTAGGGAATCAAGCTCTATCCTATGGTATTTCCGTTGGAGTATTTCTCGCAGCAATGGGTCTAGGGTCTTACCTGAGTCAGTTTATTGCTGTCAATCAGACCAATTCCCCATCTCTACAACACCAACTACTCTTAGTCTTTGTCAAAGTTGAACTACTCATTGCTCCCCTAACTGCCGTATTGCCTTTAGGACTATTTGCTGTATTTGTTAGCAATGGTTCCATTTGGCTGGGTTTATTCTTCGTCACTATTGTCCTGGGAGTACTAGCAGGACTGGAAGTGCCGCTACTGACCCGAATTCTGGAATTGGACAAAGGGGTGCGCGAAGCATTAGCAGGTGTTTTAGCGTTAGACTATTTGGGAGCACTACTGGGTTCCCTCGCTTTTCCCATCCTCTTATTACCCATTATCGGTTTATTTCCTACGGCTTTTGTCTTAGGGTCATTACCCGCCTTGATGGTGTTTGCCATTGGGAGACGCTTTCCCACACTGCGGCGCTGGGGATATTTGGGTTTAAGCCTAGGTATTCTCCTGTTTACCTTGGCTCCCTTAGCCATTCCGATTAGCGACAAGCTGGAAAATACTCTGTATAGTGGGCCAGTGATCACCCGCATCCAGTCTCCCTACCAACGCATTGTCCTCACACGACAAGGACAGGATGTTCGTCTCTTCCTCAATGGCGATTTGCAATTTTCCACCCTCGACGAATACCGCTACCATGAAGCTTTAGTCCATCCCGCGATGAGTGCTAGTGTTGGTAGGCGTCGGGTTATGGTGTTGGGTGGAGGTGATGGTATGGCCTTGCGGGAAGTGCTCAAATGGCCAGAAGTCGAACGAGTCCTACTCATCGATTTAGACACCGAGGTTGTCAAGTTAGCTAGTCATCACCCTCAATTAGTCCAAGTTAACGATAACTCATTTTCCGACCCCCGTGTCGAAGTGTTGTATGCTGATGCTTTCATTAGGGCACCCGCACTCAACGAAACCTTTGATGTGATTATTGCCGACTTTCCCGACCCCGATCAAAAGATTATTGCCAAGCTTTATGCAGAAGGATTCTACCGCCGTCTCTTACCGCGATTAGCAGACAAAGGCATGTTTGTGACTCAGGCATCTAGTCCCTTTTTTGCTCCCAATGTTCTGAGTTGTATTGCCGCAACCTTAGAAAATGTGGGACTATTAGTTCATCCCTATGTTATAGATGTCCCCAGCTTTGGGCCTTGGGGTTTTGTGCTAGCATCAAGGCGATCGATTCAGCCGGACACCCTCAATTTATCGGTATCAACTCGCTTTCTCACCCCAGGCATTTTACACTCCTTGTTTGAGCTGCCAGGAGATATTAAGTTGGGTAATGTCGAGGTCAACCGCCTTGCTCATCCTGTGATTGTACGCTACCAATCTGACCCCCGTTGGGCAGCTTACTAGTGCAATAAGGCTCCAAGGCAGTCCCGATAAAAAATTTTTTTCACCATCATGCATGAAAATTAATCTTGCCTGACTCCTGTCTCCTATTTTCAGATTAGAAGGCGGGAGCCAGGAGGCAAGAAAGTACTGCTTGACGAGAACCTTTGAGAGTGTGTTGAGCAGGTTGTTTCTTGAAGTTTTTGCTGAATTGTTGTGACATTAGAAAAAATTTGATTTCGGCTTATATTGATTATTGTAATGATTATAATTGTTATTGTCAAGGGTTTTGAAAAGTTTTTTTTGGGAGTTTTAGGATTAATAAAAAAATAGCGATCCCGTAGCGTGACATGCAGGTCAATCGCGTAGTGTATCGTTCAAATAATCGCTTTTATAAAATTAGCGATCGGCGAAGCGCGGAAGGTTCGCGTGACTCGCTTAGGGTGACATGCAGGTCAATCACATAAGCGCAGAAGGTTCACGTGATTCGCGTAGCGTATCTTTCAGAAAATCGCTTTTTTTTACTAGTATTTTGTGATAGCGTTTATTGCATTTATGAGGTACGCTTATCAACCTCAAAGTCCCCCTTTTTAAGGGGGATTTAGGGGGATCAGTTTCTACCTCATGGCAGAGAGAATAGC
>NZ_CEYLVT010000216.1:0-12714 GCF_982860115.1 Moorena sp. | reverse complement strand
CGGTTAAATCAGGTTTCGGAGCGATTGTTATCCAATGGCTCACTCCAAATTCCCTTCTATTTTCCCCACCCCCCACACCCCACACCCCATACCCTGTCTAGTTTAATGCCTTGTTGTCACCCCCTCAGCGAGTATTGCCTAAGTCCTGACCCTAAGTCCTGACAATTTAAGGTGATTAAGGTAGACGATTGATGAGATTGAACAGATTACTCAAAAGACGAAGCCTTTGGTTAGCGATCGCGCTATTTATTTTGGTCCTATTGTGTTACTCGACTCCTGTAAGAGCCTTATTTAACCAGAGGTTCCTAGTGCAACAGTTGCAAGAATTAGGCCATTGGGCAATCTGTTTATTTATCCTGGTTTATGCTCTAGCAACGGTTTTAGGAATTCCTGGCACAGTACTGACTATCGCTGGTGGCACAGTGTTTGGTTTAGTTTGGGGTACCTTCTGGTCTGTTATCGGAGCAACTTTAGGTGCATTGGGAGCATTTTGGGTAGCGCGTTATCTATTGCGAGATTGGGTTGAATACAAGTTCAGGCATCATAAAGCGTTGGTCAGCTTCAATCAAGCAGTGATGGAAACACCCCTGATGTTTGTCTTAGCAGTACGCTTTGCGCCCATTTCTCCGTTTAATGTAGTGAATTTCCTGTTTGGTCTAACCCCGATTGGCTCGGTAGAGTATACCCTTGGCACTTTCTTTGGGATTATTCCTGGTACCCTCGCTTATACTTGGCTGGGAGTAACTGGGGGGGAAGCTTTGCAAGGAGGCGATCGCTTACCATTTTTCCTAGCACTCAGTTTCCTAGGTATACTGTCTGCCTTGCCACTGTTGGCAAAGCGAAAAAAGAAATAGTCTTCTTGTTGGCCATTCTCCTGTCCCATTCTCCTCATTTTCCCATTTTTCCCATCGTCCCTATCTCCCCTATCAATCCCAGGAAGTAGCATGGCAAGAAAGCAAGGTGGTATGAGTGGGTCAATAGGGGAAAAAATTTTCTGATCAACTACCCCGACTTCCTAGGCTTTTCCTGAAGGGTATCCGTAAGACAAGTAAAGAAGAAAACAGGGATTTACGGGAATCTGTTAAATTTGTTAAGATGAAGGGTGTAACCCCTCATCTTTTCCCTGTCTTGATGCAAAGCGCGAGTGGGGTTTCCCCATGAGCGACTGCATCGCTGAGGTAAGGGGAAAAGGAAGGTTCTGTCAGTAGTTCCTTTTAACTTAAACTTTACTAGTTAAAGTTTTTACCTTATTTTTTTTAACGTTAAGTTTTCACAAGTCCGGTGATACCGAAGGTGAGTGCTTGCCATTCGTTTTGTATAGCAAGACACTTAAGGTGCGCGCCTCCTAGGGCGCGAGCAATCCCTCGCGGTCTTGGGTCGCACCTCAAGGTGTTCTTCACCAACTGTTTTTCACCAAAATTTCACATTTTGGGTAAGAACTACTATACAATACTAGGGTTAGCCTTCCCAAGTTTTTCACAATGTGCCATTAAACTTCGTGATTAACTTCAAAAACATCTTAACTAAATACTAATTTTCTATGCATATTGATAGAGAGAAGTGTCTGTTAATAGGTCATAGGTAGTAGGTAATAAGTAATAGGTAATTGCGATATACAAGTGTTGTTTAAGAGCAGCAATAGTATGATACTCAATTGGACATTGGAAATTCCCAATTATCAGTTACCGATGATATATACCCGAATAACTATCTCTATCTGACCTTAGATATAGGTGTAAAAATTAGGTTTAAGGTTAAGTGGGGTAACGCTTCCAGAATCGTTTTTACCCCTAGCTCTATTGATAATCAAATATCCACCCTTGGCGACTTTGAGCTTGGCAGGAAATGACTAAAGAACAGTATTCTAAAAATTGGTTCAATGGACAATCGTTCATTATTACTTTTTGCCTGTTACCTTCTCTAGTAATTATCGTAGGAGTAATCAGTCTGTTAATGGAAAACAACAATTTTCGATTAACGGATTCATCAAAAACTATTGTTAATCCAATAGAATCAATAATTAGTTGGTTCAAGGATACGTCAAAGCCAAAAAAATCCTTATCAAGTGTTGCTAAAACTAGTTCTGAACAACTAGTAGATAAAGCGTCAATGATCAATCAACTCATGCTTCCTATTATAACTGAATATGAAGAAAATGGACTAGGTATAGGTATAGACAAAATAAAGCCTGGTTTTGAGGCCATTGGGTTTACCTTTAACCAGGGAGAAACTATTCATAATCAAATTAATTTGATAGGCAACAATACGGGAGGTACAGTATTAATTAATATTCTGGGAAATGTTAACAATATAACTCAAGCCTCGATCGCCACTAAAATTCCCTATAAATACTCTAATGAAAGCCAAGCTGCTTTACTTTTAGGATTATTCATTAGGGTAGTATCACCGGAATGGGAAAATGGTATGGCTTGGATTAACTATGGGTTAAAAGAACTTAGTGAAAACCAGAAAAATTTATTAATCACAGAGCAAAAAAACTATCAGATTCACTTAAGGGTTGACCGGAAGGTAGATTTGGTAATTCTAACCATAAAATCCCGCTCTAAATCCTAAGGGAATAGTAACCTGTAATGGGACCAAACTACAACAGATCTGTTGAATTGCGTAATAAACCTTCACCACAATGGCTGATGTCTGTAGATATCTATTTTTTTGGTAGATTAAAACAGGAAAAAGGCAACAGAAACGTTTATGCTTCTGTTGCCTTTTTCTTAATGGTTAACAGTTAATGATTCGATTCAGTTTTGAAAGTTTTCAACCCTTAACACAAACAACCTGTTTCAGAGTTGCCACTACCTCAACTAGATCTGACTGATTAGCCATCACTTGATCAATTGGCTTATAAGCACCTGGGATTTCATCGATAACGTCCTTATCTTTACGGCACTCAACACCTTTAGTTTGCTCAACTAAATCATCAACGGTGAACTGCTTCTTTGCTTTGGTGCGAGACATCAAACGACCAGCACCATGAGCACAGCTGCAGTAGCTGTCATGATTGCCTTTACCTTTAACAATGAAAGACTTTGCCCCCATGGAACCAGGGATGATACCATAGTCGTCGGTACGAGCTCGCACTGCTCCTTTTCGAGTGACATAAACCTCTTCGGAGAAATGCATTTCTTTCTCGGCATAGTTGTGATGGCAGTTAACTGACAACAAGGGCTTGAAGGACTTACCACCAACCAGATGTTTCTCAACAATTCGCTTGAAGCGAGCCATCATGATATCACGATTGTAACGGGCATAGTTTTGCGCCCATTGCAAATCCCGCCAGTAGGCAGAAAATTCAGGGGTTCCTGCGACAAAGTATGCTAAATCTCGGTCAGGAAGGTTAGTATGTGCCAGCTTTGCTAATTCTTTAGCGGTATTAATGTGGCACTTAGCTAGCTGATTACCAATATGCCGTGAACCGGAGTGTAGCATCAGCCACACTTGGTTTTCGGTATCAAGACACAATTCAATGAAATGATTGCCACCACCAAGGGAACCCAGCTGTTTCATGGATTTTCCATCTAGCCGTTGCACACCTGGATGAAGCTCCTTAAAGTCACGCCAGCCTTGCCAGTTTACTACTGCTTTTTCGATATCTTTGTTTTCATTAAAGCCAACGGGAATAGCTGCTTCAATGTCCAAGCGAATCTTCTTGAACTTGCCCTCCAATTGCTCTGCTACAAAAGGGGTTTTAATGGCAGACATGCCACAGTTGTGAACAAACACACCAGCGGTCAGGGCAAAGTTGTGATACTCTGGCACGGTTAGGCAGTAGACATCTTGTCTTTCCTGAAGTGGTAAGATATTGACGACTTTGTGATTTGCCCCCCCTACCAGATTTGAGCTTGGATGCTCGGCAGGATCAACGTTATGGTGATCAATTACTGTTCTGTAACCTGGAAAAGATGGTACTGTTCCTAACAATTGAGATTCTAAGAATTCAGAGGTAGGGATATCAGAGGCAGGGATATCAGAGGAAGAGATAATCCCATCTGCCTTTTGCCATCTTCCAGAATAGGGTTGCTGAATTAAGGTGTAACCATCTTTATCGGTTTGGGAGTAGAAAGGCATCAAAGATGTCCCCGGTTTGAGGTCACGGGCTTCGAGGTAACTGCCATCCCTGAGCATGAATCGATGATCGGGAGTACATTTAATTTCTTGTGAGTTGTCAAGAACGACCTTTAAGAGTACTTGGTTACGGCGGGTTAATTTGGCTGTAGCCTTAGCCGCGACAATTCTTCCTGTTTGTGTGCAGGAGTAAACAATAATTTCGCGCTGACTGCTGGCTAGTGCTTCGATGGTGTAAGATTTGCCATTAACCAAGGGAACGAGGGTATCACCTGTAAAACAACCAATATCTACCCCAACAGCTGCTGGCAGGATGGCATCTTTCGTGGCAATTACAGAGCCAACTAATGAGCCTTTACCTAGGTGAACGTCTGGCATTAATGCGACGTGCTTAAACACAAATGGCAGAGATGCCACATTTTTAGCCATTTGGGTTTCCTGAGCAGCTAGGGAGTGATTGGCCCAAGACAACACCGGTTTTGGGGTGGACAGGTCTAGTTTTTCGTAAGGCATAACAATAATTATCTTTCTTTTATATTACATATATAATACACTAACACTACAATATTGTCCATAAGGTCAAATCTCAGGATCAGGTGATCATCACAAGTTTTCTTGAAGCAATCTGTGGACAGTTTAGTAACTGTCACACTATCCCCCTGTGCAGGTAAAATACTCTGGACCTGAAAGCTAGCCAGACTCTGGATAATCAGCTTTGGTCAAAGACGGGGGGGCTAACCCTATAACTAGATAATTCCCAAAGGAATTCCACTTCTGCAGGAGGTGGCGGTGTCAAATTGAATTATTATAAGATTTGGAGTTATTGAGTAATTTTTTATATATTGCTATGGATATTCTGACACTAGGCTGGGTTTCTGTACTGGTTTTGTTTACTTGGTCAATCTCAATGGTTGTCTGGGGTCGTAACGGATTTTAACAGTATCGTGGAAAATCCCGTAATCACTATGTTGTTCTTTGCTGCCGCTGGATTATTAGTGGTGGTAAGCGGAGGAATCATATATCTAACTGCTGCTGAGTGGCGCGATCGCCGCCGCCAAAAGCGGGAGAAATAGGGATGAAAATCTGACAGCGGATGGCTGGGGGTTTTCATCCCTCTCAAGGAAGCACTACCAACTTATATCTCAACAACATAAGCAAACGTTAATTAATTTTATTTGAACGGAGTCCTAGGAGGCTAAATCGTTGGACTCACTTGATATCGCTAAAGCTTATTCGTCCTAAATCAATACTAAAATTTATAATCCGTGATGTCACATGACGGAACATGCTTTTATAGTTTCTGCTCAGTATCTGAATGAGCATCTTGATAGTCCCGACATCGTAGTTGTCGATTGCCGTTTTGCTCTATCTGATCCAAACCTGGGGTATGAACAGTATAAAGTTAGCCATATCCCCGGTGCTCACTATCTCGATTTGAATAAAGACCTTTCGCGACCAGTAGAGCGTCATGGTGGGCGTCATCCTTTGCCTGAACCTGGGAAGTTAGCCCAGAAATTAGCAGGGATTGGTGTTAATTTCCGAAAAACCCTAGTGATTGCCTATGATGATTCCCGTTTTGCGTTTGCATCCCGCTTGTGGTGGCTGCTGCGCTACTTGGGACACGACCAAGTGGGTTTGCTGGATGGGGGTTGGAAAGGATGGCATTCCCAAGGGTATCCAGTAACTGATCAAGAGCCTACCACAAAACCAGGAATATTTGTAGAGCAGTTGCGCTCTGATTGGGTGGTGGATATTAATAGTGTGAAAGTACGTAAAGATTTGCCAGAGGTGGCGTTGGTAGATTCTAGGGAAAGCGATCGCTATTTAGGTAAACGAGAACCGATTGACCCTGTTGCCGGTCACATTCCCGGTGCCATCAACCACCCTTGGCATGGTGTGACGGACACCAATGGTTATTTGCAACCATTAGCATCCCAAAAACAGCGCTGGACTGAGCTGGAGAACAAACAAGAAATTCTGGTTTATTGTGGTTCTGGTGTAACCGCTTGTGTCAATCTCTTCTCCCTAGCATTGGCAGGAATTAACACTGGCAAGCTCTATGCTGGGAGTTGGAGTGACTGGTGCTCTTATCTATAATTTTACCCACCGGTTGAAGCTGAAAGCTTTGAGGAACTGTGGCACTACTCAAAGCAAGTAACAGGTTGTGCAAAAGCTTGCCAGTCCCGTTAAACTACCACTACTTTGATACCTCTGATTGTTTCGATCTGAGTTGGTACCCTTCTCCCTAGGACTTAACTGAAGCGGTGCGACAAGGCGCGAGGTTACCAACTCCTAGGTCGCCGCTCTGGGAACGCGATAAGAACGCGCACCGAGACAGATGAGGGAAAATTTGGCATCCTATCCTCAAAATCCGGAAATTATCCTGCTATTGCTTACTCAATCCCATTGGTAAGTACAGATAAGTCATCACTATCAGCAGTAATCAAATCACTAATTACCACTAACTAGTTAAGTCTTAGCAGTACTTACTAATTTACTATCTAAAAACTGCTAGAATGAAAAGTTATATTAAAGATTATATAGAAAATTGTTAGGTTTAAGTAAATATGCATTGTCCACTGAAACGTATGTCTATTTTTGTAGACGGCAATAATATGTTTTACGCCCAACAAAAGAATGGGTGGTTTTTTGATCCTAGGCGGGTTTTAGACTACTTTAAAAACGAGCCTGGTATTACTCTAGTTAATGCATTTTGGTACACCGGACTTAAGGATCCTCAGGACCAGCGGGGGTTTCGAGATGCTCTAATTAGTCTAGGATACACGGTTCGTACTAAAATTTTAAAGGAATATTATGATGATAACTCGGGTCGCTATTCACAAAAGGCTAATTTAGATATAGAAATTGTTGTGGATATGTTTAATACAGTGGAACAGTATGACCGAGTAATCTTGTTTAGTGGAGATGGAGATTTTGAAAGAGCAATTGAATTACTGCGTTCTAAAAATACCCATATTACGGTGGTTTCCACAGAAGGGATGATTGCTAGGGAACTGAGGAATGCCACTGACCGTTATATTGATTTAAATGATGTCCGTGATCAAATAGAAAAAATTGATTCATAGTTATAATTATAAATGAAGCAAACTCTCGGTCTAGTTGTCTGACCACCGTTCTCTTCAAATCACTGACTATCAACCAATCGAGTTAGTTATGAACCAGCAACCTCAATCAGAGCGCATTATCATTTTTGACACTACCCTTCGGGATGGGGAACAATCTCCTGGAGCAACCCTCAATGTGGATGAGAAGCTGATTATTGCTCACCAACTGGCACGATTGAGAGTAGATGTGATTGAAGCAGGCTTTCCCTACGCTAGTCCTGGGGATTTTGAGGCGGTGCAAAAAATTGCTGAAGCTGTGGGCATAGAATCTGGACCAACTATTTGTGGTCTAGCACGGGCAAGTCGTGATGATATCAAGGCGGCAGGGAATGCCCTCAAACCGGCAGCTAATGCCCGTATTCACACTTTCATTGCTACTTCGGATATTCATCTGGAGTACAAACTGAAGAAGACTAGAAAGGAAGTGTTAGAGATTGCTCCAGAAATGGTGGCTTATGCGAAGTCTTTTGTGGATGATGTGGAATTTTCCCCGGAGGATGCAGGGCGCAGCGATCCCGAGTATCTCTACGAAGTCCTAGAACGGGTAATTGATGCGGGGGCTACTACGGTTAATATTCCTGATACTGTAGGTTACACTACCCCAAGCGAATTTGGTGGCTTGATTCGTGGCATTAAGGAAAATGTTCCCAATATTGACCGGGCAATTATTTCTGTTCATGGTCATAATGATTTAGGTCTGGCAGTGGCTAATTTCCTGGAAGCAGTGAAAAATGGAGCCAGGCAACTGGAATGCACGATTAATGGTATTGGAGAACGGGCTGGTAATGCGGCTTTGGAAGAGTTGGTAATGGCATTACATGTCCGCCGTCAGTATTTCAATCCTTTCTTCGGACGCCCCCCAGAGTCGAAGGAACCCCTAAGCACTATTGATACTCGTCAGATTTACAAGACATCCCGTCTGGTTTCGAGTCTTACGGGGATGTTGGTGCAGCCGAATAAGGCGATCGTGGGCTCCAATGCTTTTGCTCATGAGTCTGGTATTCACCAGGATGGGGTCCTTAAGCACAAGCTGACCTATGAAATCATGGATGCCGAATCGATTGGGTTAAAGGAAAATCAGATTGTACTGGGTAAACTATCGGGTCGCAATGCTTTCCGTTCTCGCCTCAAGGAGTTGGGCTATGAGTTGTCCGACAATGACTTGAATAAGGCATTTGTTCGCTTCAAAGAGGTGGCAGATAAGAAGAAGGAGATTACGGATTGGGATTTAGAAGCCATTGTTAATGATGAAATTTACCAGGCACCGGAAGTGTTTCACTTAGAGTTGGTGCAGGTTTCCTGTGGGGATCATGCTAATCCTACGGCTACGATTACCCTGCGAACACCTACGGGTGAAGAACTTAGTGATGCTGCTATTGGTACTGGTCCGGTGGATGCGGTGTATAAGGCTATTAATCGGGTGGTGAATGTGCCTAATGAACTGATTGAGTTTTCGGTGCAATCGGTAACAGCAGGCATTGATGCTCTTGGGGAAGTGACTATTCGTTTGCGGCACGATCAACGGGTCTATTCGGGTTATGCGGCGAATACGGATATTATTGTGGCTTCAGCACAGGCGTATGTTAATGCGGTGAACCGATTGTATTCAGCTATGCAGAACGGTAAGTTGAGTAATGATCCTGAGTTATCGATAGGATCACGAGCAGGGGTCTGATATCAAATTGTTATGGAATCAATACAATCCTTATTTAAAGTTTAAACCTCTGCGTATTTTGCATTTCAATAATTCTCCCACTGACTGAAACGGTGGGATTTTTTTTGGCTGAAACGTTTTTGGTAAAATTAGGTTTTATTTGCCAAGGTCTAGGTCTAAGTTAGGAAATAGTATTGCGTATGTCAGCTGCCCAGCTAAACACTCACAAAAAACACCAACTTGACACAGAGTCAGGGTTTTACTATTTTGCTTATGGCTCTTGTATGTGTCCAGTAGATTTAAAGCGATCGCTTGGGGAAGATACCCATAATTTTGTGATTGGTACTGCTACTCTCAAGGATTATCATATTGGTTTTTACAGCAAATCTCCAAGTCGTAATTGTGGCACGCTAGATGTGGTGAAAACTCCTGGCTCAAGGGTTGAAGGAGTGTTGTATCATTTACCTTGGCGGGTGAGTGAAGCTTTGGATCTGCGGGAAGGTGTGCCTCACAGTATCTACCGACAGGAAATGGTAAATGTCCACTGTCAACATAAGTTGTATCATGGCGTTCGGACTTATGTGGTGGTGAATAAGTTAGACCGGGAAATGGCTCCTAATGATTGGTATTTCGATGTGGTACTCCGGGGTGCTATTACCTGCGGGCTATCTGAAGAATATTGCTGGAAGTTGTTTAATCATATGCACCAGTTGCAACGAAACGCGAGCTGAGGATTGCTAGCAAAGGGAACAGGGAATAGGGAACAGGGAATAGGGAATAGGGAACAGAAAAAACCAATTTAAATGCGCATCACCTTACAGCGGTTTGCAATGTACCTAATTGAATTGCAAACCGCTGTTTGATATTTATTTTAATCAAAAAATAGACAAATAAAAAAATATTTATATTCCCAATATTTCCACCATTCATAAACTCCTAACACTCTTCACACTTGCCATATTTCATAAGAAAAAAAAATTCTAAATCCCTTGACAACTTATTAATTTATAAATATATTAATAGTATGAGCCATTTACAAGAGTCACGATTCATGACCAAGAACATTCCACCTAACTCCGATGACAAAAACACCCCAGAAAACTCTGGTCGCAAACCTAAGAAAGTCAAACTTATCTTGACCGGTTCTCCTGAAAAAGTTTGGAAGACAATTATTGCCCTTTATGGCCTTAAATACGCCTATCCCAACGAGTGGAGCACTCCGGAACCTACGGGGAAGCCTGATGAGATTATGACTTTTTTGATTCGCTATTTTTACGTAGACTAGGATAGTAATTTGCCAGGGTTTTGACCCCCTGGCGACCATGAGTGAAACTTGTTTTGTGGAGGTTAGTTTACTGAGTTAGGATGTTGTTGTTTTGAATCAGTTGCTGAGGTAAATGGTCACTGATCAGTGATCAGCCGTCAGCCGTCAGCCGTCAGCTTTGTGGCACAGGCTTCTAGCCTGTGACCTAACCCATAAGCTGATAGCTGATAAGCTGATGGCTGATACGCTAAGATTTAATTGTAGTGGTTTATATATTAGAATTCGGTCAAGCATTGGTTAACCAAACTTTGACCGATTTTTTTTTATTAGTATGTGTTGCGTAGGGTGCGTTAGGGGCGGGCTAGACCTGATTTTCCGCCTCTTTCTGGTTGAACAGTCCGCCCGATTGTAACGGGCAAGATGCCCATTCCACCCACCGAGTCAAATAGCAAAAATGAGATGCATTCAGTGTGGAAAAAACTTCAGGTTACTTCATGGCACTTCATGTGGGTGAAGCTCTAATAAGATATTTGTGATTATTTTTTCACAGATAAACAAACTTTGTGAAACTATTGTCTCAATCTCGCTCAACTAATGAATAATACTCTAAAATAATCATAGGACAACCTAAGGGGTGCATCTCATTTTTGCTGTTTGACACGGTGGTGCGTTACGGGCAGCAACATAACTCTGGCGGTTGAAACGGAAAATGATCGCCCCCCTAACGCACCCTACCCCTTAAATTCCCATTAGCAGCGATCGCCTATGATTAGTAAAGAAGCCTTCGAGCAAAAATTCAAGACCATGCCCTGGAGAAGACGACAAGTGTTGGAGGCGGTGGTTGGTGGCAATACAGATGAAGCAATCAGAGACAAGGTGCTAAAGGTCAATGATCCATCTACCGTAAGAAAGCATATTTCTAATTTATATAAAGATTTTGATCTTGAAGCTAATGGTTATAATTGTCGTTGTGAGTTAGTTGAAATCGTTAATACCTATAAGCCGGAGTTAGTGGCTGAGCAAGTATTAAACGAGTGCAACTTATCGCTTCGACCTAGAGCAACTCAAGAGATATATATTGAGCGCCCACCTGTTGAGGATCGTTGTTATCAGGAAATTGTTAAACCGGGAGCGTTAATTCGGATTAAAGCACCGAAACGGATGGGCAAAACCTTACTGATTCAGCAGATTATCAGTCATAGTAAACAACAGGGTTATGCTCAGGTTTATTTAAATATGAATGAGCTACCTTTCACTAACTTAGATGATTTTTTACAATCGTTTTGTGTGCGAGTGTCTGATAACTTAGGATTGCCAGATCAGTTAGACAGTTATTGGAAAAAGCGTTTACCGAGCAAGGTAAACTGCAAACGATACTTAGAGCAGTATTTATTAACGTCTTTAGAGAGTCCAGTAGTTTTGTGTTTGGATGAAGTAGAGCGAATCTTTTCTCATCAAGAGATTGCTAAAGGGTTTTTGACGTTGCTGCGTAGTTGGCATGAAGATGCTAAGAGTAAGGAGATTTGGAAAAAACTACGGTTAATTGTGGTTTATGCCACGGAAGTTTACGTTAATTTACCTATAGAACAGTCGCCGTTTAATGTCGGATTACCTATAGAATTACTAGAGTTTACTGAGCAGCAGGTTACGAGCTTTGCCCAGGCTTATGGCTTGAATTTGTCTGGGGATTCAGTAACGCAACTGATGGCAATGGTGGGGGGAAATCCTTATTTATTGTCCCAAGCCTTTGATCATCTCAAGAATCACCAAGCAGTAGAGAAAACACTGGATACCCTTTTGGCTAATGCCCCCACAGAAGCCGGAATTTATGGCAGTCATTTGTACTTACTGTTAACTAGTATTCAAGAGCATACCGAATTGCTGGACGCTATTAAATTATTAGTTAGTACAACCAAACCCGTGCGCCTGGATGCTACTATCACTCGCAAGTTGGAAAGTATGGGATTGGTGCAACGCCATGGCAATGATTGTAGTTTGATATCTAATTTGTATCGTCTGTATTTTAGCGATCGCATTTTAGGGAATCGGGAATCGGGAATCGGGAATCGGGAATCGGGAATCGGGAATCGGGAGTCGGGAGTCGGGAGCAACAATGACTAATCAACACTCAACAATCTACAAAGTAGGAGGTAGTTTACCTCAGGATGAACCTACTTATGTCACTCGACAAGCGGATGATGAGCTTTATCAGGCATTGATGGCTGGGGAGTTTTGTTATGTGCTGAATTCCCGACAGATGGGTAAGTCGAGTTTACGGGTAAGAACGATAAAACGTTTGAAAGAAGAGGGATTTGCTTGCGCGTCTATTGATCTGACAGTGATTGGTAAAGAAGACATCACGGTGTCGATGTGGTATGAAAGTTTGATTACCTTATTGATAGATGATTTTGAGCTTTCTGGAACATTTGATGAGGAAGCTTGGTTAGAGGAGCGTGCTCAAATTTCCCCGGTGTTGTGCTTAAGTAAGTTTATTGAGCAGATCGTGTTAACTAGTATTCCGGGGAAAATTGTGATTTTTCTGGATGAAATTGATAGTATTATTAAAGTTAAGTTTAAAGATGATTTCT
>NZ_CEYLVT010000215.1:0-12726 GCF_982860115.1 Moorena sp. | reverse complement strand
AGCTGATAGCTGATAGCTGATAGCTGATAGCTGATAGCTGATAGCTGATAGCTTACCTTCAAGTTAGCGATAATTTTTAGCCTGAGTTTCAAACAAATGGGCATAAGTACCATCTAACTGCATCAGTTCCGAATGGGTACCGCTTTCCACAATTGAACCTTGGTCCATCACATAGATCCGGTCAGCCATTTTTACAGTAGATAAGCGATGGGTGATCAGAATAGCAGCTTGATCTTCGATCAGTTCGCGGAATTTCATAAACACCTCGTATTCTGCCTTAGGATCCATAGCAGAGGTAGGTTCATCTAATACAATCACCTGAGAGTCTCGTAGAAAAGCTCGTGCTAAGGCTATTTTCTGCCATTGACCAATACTAAGTTCTTCCCCTTGGTCAAATAATTTCCCCAACATGGTATTATACCCTTGGGGTAAACTAGTGATAACCTCATCAGCACCAGAACGACGAGCAGCATCAATAATAGTTTCGTGATCTCGTGGTAAATCAATGTCCGCTAACCATATATTTTCCTTAGCGGTGAAATTATATTTAGCGTAGTCTTGGAAAATTACACTGATTTGGCGACGTAAGTCAGCTATTTTAAAATTGCGGATATCAATCCCATCAATGGTGATGCTACCAGCAGTTGGATCGTACAAACGACACAAGAGTTTAATTAACGTTGTTTTACCGGAACCGTTTTCTCCTACTAGGGCGATAGTTTCCCCTGGTCGCACCGTGAGGTTGATATTTTTAAGTGCCTTACGAGTTGTAGTACCGTATTGGAAACTAACATGATCGAAAACAATACCACGGCTCATGGAGTGGGGAATTAGTTTGGGATACGTTGGTTCAACAACCTTAGGTTTTAGATCCAGAAATTCGTAGAGGTTACCTAAGAATAGGTTATCTTCATAAAGACCAGATATACTAGTTAGTAATGCTCGAATATTATTTTGTCCCCGCTGCAACGCTTGGTGATACAGCACTAAATCTCCTAAGCGCAAATCCCCATGAACAGTTTGATAGACAATAAAGCCATAGACAGAAAAAATTAACATTCCGGCAACGGCTTGAGCACAAAAGTTAGCAAAGGAGCGTCCAGTGGCAATGGCTACTTTTTCTTTATAAAGTTGCTCTCGGATGCGACGATACCAGTCAGTAAAGAAAACCCCTAAATCAAACAAGCGAATTTCTTTAGCAAACTGGTCTGAGGTTAGCATATAACCCAAATACATGGATTGCCGTTCCATGGGTGTTTTTTTACGCTGCCAACGATAAATAACCCGAGAGTATTTTACCCGCACCACCATCGCGGGCATGGCAGCAATAAATAAAATCCCAGCAATTCCCCAATGGAGGGAGAGTAATAAACTCACCATCGCTAACAAGGAAATACTATTTTGAGCTATTTGTGTGAGACGATTTAGGACTCGGGGCGGTCGGTAGGGCGCTTCTTGTTGAGCTCGTTGTAAGGTATCGTAGTATAGGGCATTTTCGTAGTACTCTAAGTCAGCTTCTAGGGATTTATCCTGAATAATCCCTTGCATGTAGTCAGTCACTCGCTGAGAATGAGCAGTATTGACTACTTCACCTAACGAGTTCAAAAGAGTAGTGACAAGAGTAACTGTACCGGCTAAGATTAGGAAAAGTAAAACATCACGAAATACCGCTTGTTTATCAGAATTAAGTAATCCGTCAGTTACTGTGTCAATTATTAGTTTAGTAAGATAAATTGATAGTAGAGGTAATATCCCCTGAACCAGCAAAAGTCCTACGCGAGCTCCTGTCAAAAAGGGACTGCTTTGCCAGACTAGACGCAGTGCAGGCAAAAGGCGTAATGTTTGCTGGATTTTTGTTCTTAAAGTTTTGCCTGCTCCCATTTTTTGTGTTAAAGTTTAGAGGTTACAAGTCTAGTGTTGAGGCTATCGTTTTTACTACGATCAAAAGTAGTTAGTTCTTCGATATCTTTCTCCACCAAGGCCACTAGATCAGGAAGTTCCATTAGATTAGGCTTTCTGGTGAAGCGACAGATAGATACAGTCTTGATTAGACTGGCGCACTGACGCAGATGAGTACTGACACAGTCTCGAGCGATTAGCACATCTACATCACGGCTATGACGAACTACTTCAGGGAAAGCTTGTTGAGGCGTTAGCTTGGTAATCTGATGTTGGTCTCCCTTGGCCAATACATAGAGCCGCTTCAGGGGTACAGCAGTGCGTTGAAACCCATCTGTGAATGTGTAGGAAAGCTTTGGTGCGTTTGGGTAAAGAGGAGGTAAGTTCTTTGAATTGTGTCCTAAAGAATCCGCTGCTGATGGCCAAAGTTTAATCTGAGGGAAGCTAGGAATAATCAAAGGATAACCGTCATCAAGGTTGACAGGCATAACATCATCCGTTATTACCTGATAACCCTTCCGATGAAACGCTCCTGCTAAGGTGGATTTACCCCAGCCTGACCCACCCATGAATGCGATCGCTTGATTGTTGACCACAATGCTGCTAGCATGGAGCACTAGGAATCCCCGCTGTCGCAGCACCACAGACATACAAGCTCCAAGGATGTTAGGGCTGAGCTTGGAGTTGTCCGCTCCTGTCACAGGTTCGATAGTAATCTCTCGCCCATCTTTAATCAAAACCTTTGCTTTGCCATGCAATTCCCCAAGAACACGGTTGCTCCAATTAGCTGTTTCTGGAGGAAGATGACTCAATTTCCCTAAACGTATGATCACATCAGGGGGTCCATCAGAGTCGATCAGCTCGGGTAAGGGAATCTCTGAGTGAATACAAAGGTTGTAGGCCTTATAGATGTACATAATTGATACTTAGGAGCAGGTTAAACTTGATGGGAGAACTTGATAGCAGAAAAAGCGTCCCCTAACTCTAGCCAAGACCCTTCTGCTGAGTCAGTGTTGCAGGACTAACGACTTGGGGAGTGCTAGGCAATCTACTTCGGAGTTGTTTAAAGATGATCTTGCTAGTAGTAGATAATGTAGTAGTAGATAATGCCTTTGTCGCCTTTGGTGATAGCGCTACTGATATTCATTACTCACCATCACCAGTGTTAATCTTGTTACGGTAGACGGTCTTCTAGTTTGAACTGATCACAATTATTATTATTGGTATCGCAGTCTAGGCTATATGAGTGATCAGATAATATAGGAGTATCGGCAGTTAAATTACCATTGAAAATCAGGACATCTGCAATCCGATCATTCCCAGTGATTTGGGTGAGCTCCTCAATGGTGCCGTGAACAATTATCTCTGGAGTAGCGTAGGTTTTATCCATGGTGTTTTCCTTTTGCTGATGCTAGCTTAAGGTAGTCACACCCTAATTTGAACTATTGACTAGTAAACATTATCAGTAGTAATTGTCTTACTGACGGTCTTCTAGTTTGAACTGATCACAATTACCATTGTTATCGCAGTCTAGGCTGAATGAATCATCAGATAATATAGGAGTATCGGCAGTCAAATTACCATTGAAAATCAGGACATCTGCAATCCGATCATTCCCAGTGATTTGGGTTAGCTCTTCAATAGAACCGTGAACAATCATCTCTGGTTTAGTGTAGGTTTTTTGCATGGTGTTACTTTCCTTGTGCATATTGTGGTTTAAGGTAGTTACACCCTGAGTTGAACTATAGATTACTTACCTCACCAGTAGTAATCCTGTTAAGGTAGACGGTCTTCTAGTTTGAAGGGATCACAATTACCATTGTTATCGCAGTCTAGGCTGATTGAGTCATCGGATGTAGGAGGAGCATTTGGATCCAAATTACCATTAAAAATCAGGACATCTGCAATCCGATCAGGCCCAGTGATTTCGGTGAGCTCCTCAATAGAACCGTGAACAATCATTTCTGGTGTAGTGTAGGTTTTTAGCATGGTGTTACTTTCCTTATACTTATTGTGCTTTAAAGTAGTCACACCCTGAGTAACGAGTATGAATTACTCACTAAATTACTCACTATCATCAGTAGTAATCCTGTTACTGTAGTTGGAACGGATCACAATTACCATTGTTATCGCAGTCTAGACTATATGAGTCATCTGATGAAGCCTGGGGATTATTCAAATCACCATTGAAAATCAGCACATCGGCCATCCGATCAGGCCCACTGATTTCGGTGAGCTCTTCAATAGAACCGTGAACAATCATTTCTGGTGTAGTGTAGCTTTTTAGCATGGTGTTACTTTGGTTGTACTTATTTTGGGTTTAAGGTAGTCACACCCTGAGTTAAAGTATTAATTACTCACTAATTACTCACTATCACCAGTCGTAATCCTGTTACGGTAGACGATCTTCTAGTTTGAAGGGATCACAATTACCATTGTTATCGCAGTCTAGGCTGATTGAGTCATCGGATGTAGGAGGAGCATTGGGATCCAAATTACCGTTGAAAATCAGGACATCTGCAATCCGATCAGGTCCGGTGATTTCGGTCAGCTCCTCAATGGTGCCGTGAACAATCATCTCTGGTGTAGTGTAAGTTTTTAGCATGGTTTTACTTTCCTTTTGCTGATAGTAATTTAAGGTAGTGATACCCTGAATTGGACTTACGGTGTTTCTTGGTTGTGCCCAAACCACGATCCCAAGCAGATTCCCTGCCAAGTTAGACTTAGGGTGTCACTTGGGTGCGGTCAAGCCACAACGCTAAGATGATTCCCTGCCAGACTGTCATGCAGTCTTTTTCTCGCACCCTGCCTCCTGAGGTCATGCGTCGATGAACTTGTCTCAGAAAGTCTGTGTCAACGTACCCTTCAATGAGTTCAAGCTTATTCAAGATCACGTCGTCGAATACCTGACGATTTACGGTGAGCAGACCGTGAATAAAGTTTGGACCCATATGGGCTTTGCCTCCTCGCCACTGGACAGCTTTTGGTAATATATCGGCCATCCCACGGCGCAACACCATCCGACTCCATCCCTGGTAGAGTTTCTGCTCGGAAGGCAGTGCTAGACAGAATTCAAGTAGCCGCTTATCCATAAAGGGATGACGAGCTTCGAGGGAAAATGCAGCATTGTAGCGGTCGAGCTGCTCTAGAATAAGAGGAAATATACCTTGGCTTAGATTACGCCAGTGGTCTTCTCTGACTGTGAGTGATGGTTGATCTGATTTATCCAATGCTTGGATACGCTGATCAATACCAATGCGTTCAGCAAAGTTGCGGTTAACTAAAGGTGCAACAGAACTAGCTAACTTGTCTTGTCTGCGCCACTTTCGCCAAAGTTCCTTGATTGCTTCTGGAACTAACGCTTTGAGTCCATGATTGAGCAACAGGTGCTTACGGGAAATGCCAAAACGCTTGTGAATCTGATGTACAGCTTTAGCAAAGGCAATCCAGCGTAACTGCTTTGCCAGTGTTTTTAGGTGTAGGATACTGTAGTGTTTAATCAGCCTTTGGGGTGAGTTACCAAAATGTTCGGAAAATGCCTCAGCTTCCTGGACAAAGGTTTCCCACTGTCCTTGATGGGCTAATTCTGTCAATCTAGACACACCATGAAACACGACATTATCGCCATCGAGACCATCTAAAACAATTCGCATCCCTGCTTGCTGAGCAGCTTGACTCAGTCGCCAAGGATAATGATGACTTGGACCAAGTAAGGCTTCGTCTTCATACTGCCAAATGTCGTCAACGTCTGACAGCGGACCAAACTGGTCAGCATGGACATAGTGGGGAATTAGCCCACCTTGTTCTAAAACCGCATTGATGAAGGGACGTTCATCACACTCAGTTACTTTGTCAAAAATGTTGGAGAAGCTGTGGAGTTGAGCATCTCCTGCTTCAGCTAGTAGTTTCCGGGCTACACAAGTGATTGAGGAAGAATCTAATCCACCGCTCAAGTGAGAACCAATGGGAAAAGCACTACGGAGACGACAACGAACTGCTTCGGTAAAGATGTCACGAAATGCTTTAGCATAGGCTTCGTCTGAGTCTAAGATCAGCTCACGATTGGGGTCTAGAGACCAGTAACAGTTTAGCTCTATCCCTGACTGACTAACGACCATGGTGTGAGCAGGAGGAAGCCGGAGAATGTTGTCATAGGTGGTGATGACTTTGTCTTCCATCATCAGGGCGACATAGTCAGCCATCCTGACTTCGTTAAGACGCTTTGGTACGAAGGGTAAACAGAAGAGTGCTTTGATTTCAGAGGCAAAAATAAACCCTTGACCGGATTTGTGATAGTAATAGAAAGGCTTAACCCCAACATGGTCTCTAGCACAGAAGAGGATCTGCTTGTGCTTATCCCAGATAGCGAAGGCAAAGTCACCTAATAGTTTCTCTGGACACTGCTCTCCCCATTTTTCATAAGCGGCTAAGATCAGTTGGCTATCGGTAATTTTTTCTGCTGGAAGGTGGTTCAACTCTAGAGCAACAATCAGTTCCTCTCGATTATCAATCCGAGCATCAGCAGTAATAACTAGATTTCTGGAGTGATTAACCAGAGGTAAGTTTTCCAGCAGCGATTCAGGGGTAGTCCACAGCATCCGATGACCAAGACCAACAGACCCCTGGCACCATATATCTGCTCCGTCTGGTCCCCGGTGGGCAAGGATATCTAACATTTGCCCAATATTTTCCCGGTCTATTGGTTCTTGGTCGAGGTAGTAAATCCCCACAATGCCACTCATAGTTTGCCTCCTTTAAACGATGGTAGTGGGGTAAACCGTGAAAGGTCTCTGAGATAGCCGATCACAACCTGTCCTTGGTTTTCCACCCATGCATGAGCTTCTAATTTTCCTCCCTCCCCTTTGGCAACTCCAATTCTGAGTTGAGGGGAGTAACCACAGCGACTCATCAGTACTTGTGTGGTTAATGCTCTAGCTAAACACTTAACACCACCTGGCATGTAGCGACTGCTGAGATTAACAGCTCCAACAATTTTGCTTAGGTTAGTTTGGTTTACGCCTTGAGCTTTCGGTGATGGCTGACTGATTTTTGCTACCAGTCGCCGCAATGTCTGAAATGGTAGTAACCATAGTGCGAGTCTGATTAATCCTAGTAAGATGAACGTGTTAATCACAAGTTGACGTTCTCTACTAGTAAGGCGCAAGAACTTACGCAACTGCTTCATCTTTTACCTCAATTAGCCCAACTGCTGCGAATTCTTGGAGTAATGCCAACAGATCGCGATCGCATTTTTCCGGCTCAACTTCATACTCTGCTAGCAGTGCATTCCGAATTTCGTCTAAGGTTTTCGGTTCCTGGATCAGATTCCAGATGCTAGCACCTACGGTATTCAAACCATAGTAAACTCCGGACTTCATGTCGAGGATGATTGCCTCTCCTCCAATATCAGAAGATAGTTGCTCTTGAGCTGCTACTACAATTGAAGACTTTGAGATAGTACAATCCAAACTCATGATTTTTTCTTCTCCAAGTAATTATTGCTGTTATATAAAACTAGTGAGGGAATTATATGGGGTTATAATTAATGGATTGAGAGTAATTCCCAAGATTGCTATGCTTGATTAGCTCTGATGGTTGTTACTTTGAGTAAAGTTAGGGTATAGTAGATAAATAACTTGATTAGTTTGAAGAGTTAGTGGTAAGCTAGTATTGCTTGATATCGGGTTTATAAACGAGTTGTTAAAATCCATAAACCCAAAATGATTGGTAGTGTGGTCATCCTGCTCCCGTGAAAGTTTCCAACCTATTTATAATTGGTGTAAGCAAATAGGTATGTAAATTTCAGATCGATTCACTGTCTTGATGCAAAGCGCGAGTGGGGGAGACCCCCAAGACCGCGCTGCCTCCCCAAGACCGCGCTGCATCGCTTTTGCAAAAACTGGTTTACCCTCTCCCCATATCCCTATCAGCCAACTATTCACACTTTAAAAGTGTTACTAATGTGTGAATAGTTGGTTAATTTTGGAATTCTGAATATTTACTGACAGAATTTATACTGTTATGAATAATAGCAGAATGTATAGGAATTAATTATAGGTTAAATTTAAGGTATTTTATTTAATTTAACTGTAGCCTAATTCATCCCATAGTTAAACGATTATTCGGAGATTTTAATAAAACTTTATTTTGTTATTGAATTAATAAAAAAATGATATCAAACTCTGAAAATTATCCCCTTGATGATGTAACGAGTAAAACTCTTTTATGGGATAAAAGTAAATTTCCTAGGTTGGAGGTGGAGTTAAAGAGCGATCGCATTTTAATCCGATAGACAATCCCCCACACATTTGGAGCAACCTGTTGTAACATTGATTCAGAGCCACCGAAATCAGCTGATGATAAATGCATAATTAACTTTAATCAACTTTATGTTGTAATCACTTTAATTTTTCCTTGCCTTCAATTAAATGTTCTCTCCCTTCCAAGTAAATTCCGGACAGTTTTTCAGAAAAACTTTTGCTGCTATATAAGGTCAGTGAAGCTAACAGCCTATGGGCTACGCCCACGCTACTTGAGGTGCTAAGGGTGTTTTTATCTCGGTTGTAAACACACTTCTTGCTGAAAAAGGCAACAGGCAACAGGCAAAAGGCAAGAGGGGAAAGAGATCCGGAGTTTTATCGTCCAAGAAAACAAGACCATACAGGTTTACATCTCATTTGGAAAGGCGATAACAGCCGTTAGCTTTGAGCTAGTTTTCTGGTAGCTACAGTCGTAAATAAAAACCGCAAGTAGGAGCGCACGGCGTGCGCCCCTATCAGATAAGTGGGTTTGGTGAACAGTTTTGGGTCAGTCTTGACCTCGTGATACCCGAACACCATCGGAATACAAGCGGAATACAATTGAACGGTAACAGTGTCTTGATGCAGTCGCTCATGGGGGAAACCACGCCAGTTGCTCATGGGGGGAACCCCCAAGACCGCGCTGCATCGCTATCAATCCGATCGACTGTCTCCAAACCTCTCTAACAGTTCCTGACGAGACAGGTTAAGCAGCACCTGAGTACGGTCTGTGATCGGCAACTGCATCAAAGGCTCAATTGTCCGGGATAATTCGAGATCAACAGTGCCAAATCGCCCTGCTAGTAGATTCTCCACCATCAGGCGCTGTCCATCTAAATTTCCTTGTTCCCGGCCTTGCTCTAAGGTTTCTTCCCGCCAACGCAAATAAGCTGGTGATAAATTCATAATTAACTCCCTCTCGTCTTCAGTTAAATCTTCGCTTTCCTCTATTTTGATACGCCAGTTGGCTAGAATCTCTAAGATGTTACGCCGTAAGGGGTGTCCATCAGGCAGTGCTAACAACTCATTAATGGCTTGGCTTTGAGTCTTATCCCGTCCCAAAATTCTTAACCACAGGGTTTCTTCGGTAAGCGGTAGCTGGTTAATGGCCACCAGAGCTGTGTTGAACCACTCAGGCAAAAAGTAAACTCCTTCGACCCAATCACCGGAATCATTAAGTTTTGCTCCAAAGCCATTCAACAGCTGGGCTGAACAGGACGGGGAGAAAATCCATAAACAGGGCAAGTCGGTTTCACTGACAGGGTTTTTCTCTCGTCGTGCCTTGCGGTGCAGGTCACTGTAGAGGGCAAACAACTTCAGCAGGCAATTACGCACCGCCATGATTCCTGTGGCATTGCGGAACGGTTCCAATAAACAAGCAGTTGATGCCATCTGACCGAGCAATCCGATGTCCTGCGGTGCTGTGGATTCAGAAGCTGTTGGTACAAACCAAATATCGACAAGACGAACTTCACTGGTTAGTTCTCGGCTGACCTCTACTTGACCGTGAGGTGTTAACAACTCACTGAGATACTGTTTGGCAAATTGATCATGAGGCTGTCGGGTCATTAATCCTAACTCTTTGGGGTTGGTGTTAGTAGCCTTCCACAGCTGGTTTGGCAAAAAACAGATCCCATGGATCTTGACATTTTAGACTTTTACCCCATAACCCAAGCTAAGGGCGCAAGGGAAGCGCCCCTAGAACTTCTGAAATCGAACTGAGCTTGGAATACCACCGCAATCCCATTGAACGGTGAGAGCATCAATCCGATCGACTGTCTCCAAACCTCTCCAACAGTTCCTGACGAGACAAGTTGGATAGGTTAAGCAGCACCTGAGTACGGTCTGTGATCGGCAACTGCATCAAAGGCTCAATTGTCCGGGATAATTCGAGATCAACAGTGCCAAATCGCCCTGCTAGTAGATTCTCCACCATCAGGCGCTGTCCATCTAAATTTCCTTGTTCCCGGCCTTGCTCTAAGGTTTCTTCCCGCCAACGCAAATAAGCTGGTGATAAATTCATAATTAACTCCCTCTCGTCTTCAGTTAAATCTTCGCTTTCCTCTATTTTGATACGCCAGTTGGCTAGAATCTCTAAGATGTTACGCCGTAAGGGGTGTCCATCAGGCAGTGCTAACAACTCATTAATGGCTTGGCTTTGAGTCTTATCCCGTCCCAAAATTCTTAACCACAGGGTTTCTTCGGTAAGCGGTAGCTGGTTAATGGCCACCAGAGCTGTGTTGAACCACTCAGGCAAAAAGTAAACTCCTTCGACCCAATCACCGGAATCATTAAGTTTTGCTCCAAAGCCATTCAACAGCTGGGCTGAACAGGACGGGGAGAAAATCCATAAACAGGGCAAGTCGGTTTCACTGACAGGGTTTTTCTCTCGTCGTGCCTTGCGGTGCAGGTCACTGTAGAGGGCAAACAACTTCAGCAGGCAATTACGCACCGCCATGATTCCTGTGGCATTGCGGAACGGTTCCAATAAACAAGCAGTTGATGCCATCTGACCGAGCAATCCGATGTCCTGCGGTGCTGTGGATTCAGAAGCTGTTGGTACAAACCAAATATCGACAAGACGAACTTCACTGGTTAGTTCTCGGCTGACCTCTACCTGACCGTGAGGTGTTAACAACTCCGTTAGATACTGTTTGGCAAATTGATCATGAGGCTGTCTGGTCATTAATCCTAACTCTTTGGGGTTGGTATTAGTAGCCTTTCACAGCTGGTTTGGCAAAAAACAGCTCCCATGGATCTTGACATTTTAGACTTTTACCCCATAACCCAAGCTAGGAACCCTTGGCTTGCGCCCCTACAAGCAAAATGATGTCTCAATCTGCCGTACAGCGGTAAGGGCAGAATAACTTACCCCAGCTGTTCCTTCCCCTGGATGAGTCGAGTCTCCTACTAACCACAGACTTTTGCAAGGTGTGCGAGTGGCAAAGCCAAAGGGCCCAAAGGTGGGTATCCGTTGCCCTATCCCTCCGACAATGCCTTGTTCTCTGGCAGTATAACGGGCAAAGGTGCGAGGGGTTGCTGCTTCTTGGTGAATGATGGTCTCTGGTGTTAAATCAAAGTATTGACTAAGACGTGCGATCGCATTTTCTGTATACTCTTCCTTTAAGCGCTCATAGTCTTGCTTGGACCCCCGCCACCACATGGCAGCATCGGTAAAGGATGAGGCAGTAATGGTAGCTTTTCCCTCTGGTGCTCGTCCATCTCCTGGCTTACTAACCGAAATAAACAAGGAATTATTCTCGCCAATTGGTCCATCGTAGTCATAGAGAAACTGAAGATGGGGAGGACAACCATCAGGAATTGCACGTTTATCTACCCCAAGATAGATGACAAACGCACCGGATGGTGAAGGTAACTTATCGACTCGATATTTATAGCCTGCCATCGAGTAACCTGCCATGGAGGTTCCAGGGAATGTATGTAGATTATTACCTAATAATTTGACTAGGTTTTGCACCGTAACGTTGGCAACTACCTCATCCGCTGGTTCTGTCCACACTTCCCCAGTTTTCTGATTGCGAATCGAAACACCAGTCGCTTTACCACCTGATGTTTCGATTTGTTCAACGGTGTGGCGCATTAGTAGCTTACCCCCCCATTTTTCCAGAGCTTCTACTAAGCGATCGCTTAACACTTGCATACTACCTTGGAGATGAAATAACCCTTGGGGTTCCTGAGAAACTCCTAAGGCTGTTGCAGCATACAACAGTGCTGTCTGATCAACATCCACTTGGGAATAAAGCTTGAGCTGCATATCCAGAAAGGTTTTCAGACGCTTATTGTCATATAAGCCATATCCTCGTAACCCATCCGCTACGGTCATAAAGGTAAAGGGTAGGGTAATTAAGGTATCCGGACGCACTGCTGAGGTTAGTTGCCACAAGTCCCATAAATTCCGAGGTGGTAGCACTGGGTCACGGGATTGGAACTTCCAACTGGCATTGAATAAGGTTGCCATCAGTTGCCAGAAGGGTTCACTACCGGGAAACTGACGTTGTCGTTCTGTTTTCCATTGCTCCGGGTTCCGCCAGATGTTAATCGGTTTAGTTTCACCAGGAAGAAATACCGCACAAGCAGGGTCACAGGGGGTAGCGGCTGGCAGGTCTACTTCCAGTTCATCAAAGATGCGTTTGTGAATGCCACCAGGTTCCAAGCCAGCTACCTGGGTCGCACCAACATCGAAGGTAAAGCCCCGACGTTTGAAGGTAGAGGCGCATCCTCCTGGTACTAGGGCTTGGTCTAGTATTAAAACACGGTAGCCGAGGCTACCGAGCAGTGCTCCAGCGGTTAGTCCACCAATTCCTGCACCGATTACTACTACTTTTTTCTGCGGGAATTTTTTCTTGGAGTATTCTATCTTACCTTTACCGCCCTGAGTGCTTACCATGCTGCTTTATTTGCATTTCTTAATGTTTCTTATCATAATTCTACCTTGAGCCATGGTGTTTGGGATTAAACACAAGGGAAGGGAGTCGGGAGTCGGGAGTCGGGAGTCGGGAGTCGGGAG
>NZ_CEYLVT010000214.1:0-12765 GCF_982860115.1 Moorena sp. | reverse complement strand
TTGCCTATTGCCTATTGCCTATTGCCTATTGCCTATTGCCTATTGCCTGTTGCCTATTGCCTGTTGCCTATTGCCTCTTGCCTTTTTCCGCAAATCCTGTGTTTACAACCCAGATACAAATGGGCTACTTGGCTAAACTGACTTGCAACTCCAGGCAATTCCGACCATTGACCTGTAAGCGATACTCCACCCGATCCATTAGTCGATGGATAATTAGCCAGCCATAGCCATTTTCCTGTAAATCACCTGGATTTGGTGCTGCATAACTGGATGGATCAAATCCTTGACCATAATCCCAAATCTCCAGAGCAATATCCCGTTCTTTGAGTTCTAGGCAAATCAAGACCGGTAAATTGGGTTGATCACGATGAGCATGACGAACTACGTTAGAGTAAGCTTCCACTAACACCAATCGCAAACGATTGGATAGACTAGGCCAATCAACACGATTTCCGAGTTCAACCTGCAAAATCCCTAGAAACCAGTTTTCGACAATGCTCAAAAACTTCAGGTCACTCGGTATCTGTAGTTCTGTTTTCATCCACTACAATATCTCCAGAGATACTAGGGTTTGGTCGTCTTCCTGAATCGGGTTGGTACGCTCTCGAATCCGAGCTAATAAATGACTCAGGTCAAAGGGAGCAGGTTGTTGAAGCAGAAGCTGCCAAAGACCGGATGACTCAAGCCTAGAGCTGGTGCTGGTTGACCCATTGGATGAACTACCTGTCAGTGGATTCAGGGTTGCTTCGGTAATTCCATCACTTGTTAGTAGCAGGATGCTACCTGAATTTAATCTTAAATGTCCTGATTCCGCCTGCCAAATTGGCAAAATTCCCAAGGGAATACCCCGAACCTCTAGGTAAGTCGGCTCGGGAGTTTTTGATTCTGAGTGTTGTTGGACTACTTGGTGATCAGACCAAACCATAGGATAGGTATGACCAGCATTAGCGTAAACTAACTGTTGTTTCTCAGGGGTATAACGAGCCAACACCAGGGTAATAAAACGGTTGGTATTATAAAGGTCATCTGACATGGTGTGGTTAAGATTTTGGATCACTGTTTTTGGGTCTGGGGATGTTTCTTGAGCAAGTTCCCGTCGTAACATCGACATGGCACTGGTCATAAATAAGGCAGCAGGTACGCCTTTACCGGAGACATCTCCAACTGCTAGCCATATATCTCCTTGGGGATGAACATAGACTTCAAAAAAATCCCCACCAACCTGTCGCGCTGGGGTGCAGTGAGCTTGCACTCGCACCTGTTCCATCTTTGGCCAACTCTGACGCAGCAAATTATTCTGAATCTGGCGAGCTACATCTAGTTCATCCCGCATCTGCTGAGCCTGTAACTGGGTGCGTTGGAGTAGTTTTGCCTGAGAAATCGCTAACGCTGCTTGTTTAGCAACGGCTTCTATAAGCTGGATATCGTCTGTATTCCAAGACCCCTCACTCTTTTGCTGGTATAGACACAACACCCCTAAGATCTGTTGTTGGTCCGGTAGAGGAACGATCAAATGCACCGAATTCTGACCATCCCTTGTTTCTTGCCACAACTTAGTTTCGGGTTTCTCTAATACCTGTTGTATCATCAAATCAGCATTAGGGATATGAGGTGTATTGCCATCCCCAGAAACCTTGTAGGTGAAACATTCTGGTGTGAGTTGGTTGAACTCTACCGGTTGCAGGATACAAGCGGTAGCATCAAAGGCTTGACCCATGGTGGTCACTACCTTTTGCAGTAGATTACTATAATCTAGGGATTCTCGAATTGCTGTTGTCACCATATTGAACAATTCTTCCCGTCGTAAGGCCCGAGAAAGTTCCCTGGTTCTTTTTTTTAGGACTTGGTAAGTTTCCGCAGCTTGTCGCACCACTGCTTTTAGTTCCTCACCTTGCCAAGGCTTTGTGATGTATTTATAGACCTGACCTGAGTTAATCGCTTCCACCAAATCTTCTATATCTGTGTAGGCAGTCAACAGGATGCGAATTGTATCTGGAAAACGTTCTACTGTCCTGCTCAAGAATTCTGTGCCATTCATTCCCCCTAGGCGCTGATCTGAGATAATAATCGCCATCTCTCCTTCAGTGTCCAAAATATCTAAAGCGGTTATGGCATCATTAGCTCTGAACACTTGAAATTTTCGGCGGAAGGTTCTGTAAAGTAGATCTAAGTTGTCAGACTCATCGTCTACTACCATCAATTTGAGTTTGTCTTGATTTCCCTGACTCATCAGCAATTGTGGTTTGGTAAGGGGAAAACCGAAAACCCCTGTGATTTTAGGCATGGGCAGGAGGCTTTCCCTTTTGAGTTTACCTTGGAGTTTCTGTATGTCCCTAGAGTCCACTGTCGGCGAAGTCGCCATTAAGCAAAACCTCGAACAGTTTCTCCTAGTGCTGTCGGTGTCTTTAAGTGTGGCAACCTTATCTCGGATCTTTTCCTGGTTCCGTAAAATTCCTTACACCCTATTACTGGTAATTGTTGGGTTAGCCTTGGCCTTTGTGGATGTCCGACTGGTTAACTTATCACCAGAACTGATTCTGGAAATTTTCCTACCCCCCCTACTCTTTGAAGCCGCTTGGAATATCCGCTGGCGGGACTTACGACGGGATTTGGTCCCCGTGAGTCTATTTGCGATCGCTGGGGTAATTATTTCTGTAGTTGGCATTGCCTTTGCTATCAATCAGCTGACAGGACTACCCCTGACCATTGCTTTGTTGGTTGGAGCCAGTCTTTCTGCCACTGACCCAGTTTCGGTTATTGCCCTCTTTCGGGAATTGGGTGCGGATAAACGGCTGAAAACGCTGATGGAGGGGGAAAGCCTATTTAATGATGGGGTAGCGGTGGTTGCTTTTAGTTTATTAGTCGGACTACCCCTAGGACTAGAAGAATTTTCTATTGCCACTAGTGTTGCCCGTTTCTTAGGGTTTGTGGGGATTGGGATTGGCATCGGTTGCATCATTGGTTTTGGAATTTCCTACGCCACCCAACGCTTTGATTTACCCCTGGTGGAGCAATCCCTGACCTTGGTTTCTGCTTATGGCACTTATTTAATTGTGGAAGAACTAGGGGGATCCGGTGTGATTGGGGTAGTCACCGTTGGGGTGATCTTGGGCAATTTTGGCTCCCGCATTGGTATGAACCCCCGTACCCGGTTGATTGTCTCTGAGTTTTGGGACTTTTTAGCCTTTTTTGTGAACTCGATTGTCTTTCTACTGATTGGTGACCAAATTAAAATAGCTAGTTTAGGGCAAAATATCAAATTAATTGCAGTTACTATCTTGGCTGTACTACTCACCAGAGCGATCGCAATTTATGGTTTGGGCGCACTCAGCAATATCTTGGCCAACTCTCAAATTGGTTGGCGGGAACAAACCGTCCTATGGTGGGGTGGCTTGCGAGGTTCGGTTTCCATTGCTCTGGCCTTAAGTGTGCCAGTTGTGTTAGAAGGACGACAAGATATTATCGAAACTGTGTTTGGCGTGGTACTGTTTACCCTGCTAGTCCAGGGGTTAACCACTCGATGGTTTCTCGAAAAGTTAAATTTAATTGGTGACCAACCCCTACGTCAGCAATATTCTGAAGTCCTTGCCCGTCGCATCGCCCTGAATCGGGTCAGAAATTATCTTGAGGAGGGCTTAAAGACTACAGAAATCGATTCGGACCTGTGGCGCTATCAAACCAAACTTATCGATACCCAACTGACAACCATTAACAATGAAATTAAGGAGTTACGGAGTAACCACCCTGAACTCGAAACTCTTGAGCTTGAGCAACTTCAAGAAACCATGTTAGATATTGAAGCTGATACCTACGCCGAATTTATTCGTTCTGGACGGCTCAATGAAAACCTTTCACCGATTATGCAGCAGGTACTTATTGAGGCAGATCAGAAAACCATTGAGATTGAGAATGTGACCTAATTGTGGAATGATTAAAGGTAATTTAGAAGAGTCTGGGGCGAGAGGGTCGCTAATTGGCAATTTAATTGAAGGCTTGCTGGCTCTAAGTACAGTAATTGTTTTTGTGTTTAGCACCTGGCCTGTGGTAATGGGAATTTAGGAACTTTTAAGTAAAGATGATCGAGCATATTGTTTTGTTCAAGTGGAAAGAAGAGGCTTCAGCGGATGCGATCGCATTAGCTATGAATGGACTCCTGGCCCTGAAAGACCAAATTCCTGGGATTGTAGAACTTTCCTGTGGAGAGAACTTTTCCCCCCTCAGGTCTCAGGGATTTCAGCATGTGTTGAGAGTGCAACTTCTCGATTGCGACGCTTTGAGTACCTATGCGGATCACCCAGCCCACCAGGAAGTAGCCGAGAAGTATATCAAACCTATCCGAGGAGACGTCATCGCAGTGGATTACGAAGTTAAGTAGCCTCAAAGATAGAGCACAGGAACTGAGGGTTTGTGGGGTGTGGGGTGTGGGGTATGGGGTGTGGGGTGTGGGGTAGCTGTACACATAAATCCAGAAGCGATGCAGCAAGGGAACAGGGGGAAATCCCCATGAGCAAGTGCATTAAGACAATGATTGCCTTAGTTCCAAAAAAAAGTTTTTCCTACACCCTACACCCTAAACCCTACACCCTACACCCTACACCCTACACCCCACACTGTTCATTAGTCTTTGGGTGGTATGTCTCCTGCCTGCTCAGCTTTTTTAATCGCTCGTTTAAGAATTAGTACTGCCATTTGGGACAAGGAGCGCTCCTCCGCATCTGCCAATCGTTGAAGGGCTTCTTTGTCTTTTTCTTCCATATAGAGAGTTACAGTTACTTTAGCCATATCATTAATAATAATTTTTACTCTGGGTTTTTACCCAAATAAACATAAATTAACACAAATAAAAAGAAACTATATGTTATTCCATAAATTGTAATAGAAAGCTTTCTGCACACCCAATCGATAGGTAGCTTTTTCCCTAACCAAGAGCGAAAGTTAACTAGGTTAGGGTCTGGGGGGCTATCAGTCCTGTGCTGTAACAGTCGGGGTCAGCGTCGGCAGGATGTGACTAGGACATTAAAAAATATTGCTAAACATCACCCGATCACCAACGTGATTGTGAGGTGTGGCGTGTAGGGTGTGGGGTGATGGGAAGCTTTCACTAGATCCTTAGTCACTAGTCGTGTTATACTTAACCTATTGCCTAGTATTATAATTAGTGTTATGCTTGTTGTTGTGCTAGGTGTTATACTAAGACGAGTTGCTGGTGTAGCTCAGTTGGTAGAGCAGCTGATTTGTAATCAGCTGGCCGCAGGTTCGAATCCTGTCACCAGCTTATCAAAACAATAGTTATATGTGCTTAATCCTGTATTTCCAAATGTTCTAGGTCAGCAGGGGTATTGCAGTTAAAAAATGGCCTAGTGTCACTGACTCGCAACTCCTGTACTGGCTGCTGGGCCAACCAACGCTGAAATGACCGTCCCCCTTGATTGATAAACTCAGTGAGGCTCGGTAGACACTGGCGTCGGTAAAAACCGCACAGGGGTTCCCAGCCCTTGGGGTTTCGTGGCAATAGTGCGTTCGCGTAGCGTGACCTTTGGTCAATCGCATTTTCCCGAGTCTGCTCCAACTGCTTGAGCCAACCTTGCACAACCTCTGCTTTTAATTGGGGTAAATCACAAGCCAGTAACAGTACCCAATCTGTTTCAACATGAGCTAATCCTTGAGCAAATCCTACCAAAGGACCATGAGGTCTACTCTCTTCTGGTAATGGGACTTCCCGCAGCAGACGACAAGTCTCAGGTAAGATATCCACGTATCGTTCTGGCCAGGGAGTGACTATATAGACCTGACCCGAGACTTGACCAGAGACTTGACCAATACAGCTGAGGGCAACATCACACACTCTGCGCAGTAAGGGGACACCCTCAACCTGAATTAAAGCTTTATCCCTACCCATACGAGAGCTTAGCCCTCCTGCAAGGACAATCCCTGAGAGGGCTAAGTGGTAATTAGTACTTGGCATAGCGCTGCCCATGGCTTGGTCACGAACAGGCAAGCATTCCAGAACGTAGACTGGGAGACTCCTCAAAAAAAATTGCCCCTCGTCGCTTTAGGTCATGCTTGAGATCCTTAGATATTCCTAAGTTATCTCCAAACTGAGTACTCTCTACTCGACTACCAATCAGGTTGGCATTACTCAGGTTGGCACCACTTAGGTTAGCACGACTGAGGTCAGTACGACTCAGATAAGTACCCATCAAGTTGGCATCACTGAGGTTAGCATCACTGAGATCCGCACATCTGAGGTAGGCACGACTCAAATCAGCTCCGTTGAGCAGGGCACCCTTGAGATTGGCATCACTTAGGTCAGCTCTGCTTAAGTCAGCACCCCTTAAGTCAACACCCCTGAGGTCAGCACCCCTTAAGTTGGCATCCTTCAGGTCAATTCTAAGTGAATTGTCAGTTGGCTCTAGAGCAACACCCTTAACTAGTTCAAGGAATTCCATTTACTACTCGAAATACACTCTGAAATACACGAATACAACTATGAAATGCTCAGCACCCTGATGGCATCAACGGCTTTGGTTGATCACTTAGATTTATTGTCGAATTAAATTACCTCAAATTCTAATAAAAAACCAGCCTATCTTTTCAAAATTGCTAATTTTTACGACATATTGCTGATTGTTTAGCATATATGTCGTAGATTTAATTTGTAACTAGCTATACTATCTTTTCCCACCCTATCTGGTTTCACCAATTCCCATAATGTAAAGATTTAATTAATAAATTATTAAAATTAAGTATTTTGTGAAACCGCTAATATAGCAATCATAATTGATTTGTGAAAAATCCTGTGACTAATACCGTAAATCTGTTATCTAATATACCTCTTGGCAAAGTATTTAGGTAAGCCGTCAGCCGTTGGCCGTTGGCCACGCTACTTGAGGTGCTGTCAGCTGTCAGCTTAAAACAAGGTATTCGGCTGACGAGTTCAACGGATTCAAAGCCAAATACTATAAATTCCTCCCTTGGGCATTCGCGTAGCGTGGCCGTTCGCGTAGCGTGGCCTAAAGGCCAAAAGGCCAGGGAACTGAGATGTAAGCATATGTGTTACGCGCACGCTACACCGAACAGCTTGGCACAGACTTCGACGCTGATAGCACCTCAAGTAGCGTGCGCGTAGCCCATTAGCTGATAGCTGTTGGCGTAGCCTGGGCGTAGCGCATATGCTTACGATAGGTTTTCACACTTCGTTACACAGTTAATGACAAATTGATACAAAAACGTTTATTCTTTGACCAGAATTAAATATAATTAATTCAGTAGCGGAAAATATTAGGTTTAAACCTATTTAACTCCGTTGCTTTTAACCCCGCAGGGTTGTTGCTTTGACGGTAATTGCCTGTCCGCTAAGGTAACAACCTTGTGGAATAATGCTGATAGTGCTCATAAATTAAAGGAGGAGAAGGATATGCGCGGTTGTTCCATGCTTCTAGCTCTTCTAGTGTTTGCTGGATTGTTGTATTTTATTGTCAATTCTGGTACCTTTGAAGGCTTGATGGACACCATAACACCCTCGGAACGGCAATTGGAATAAGCGATAGGGTTGGGTGTGGGGAGATAGGGAGATGGGGAGATGGGGAGATGGGGAGATGGGGAGATGGGGAGCAAGAGTATAGTTTAATATTGGTATTAGCAATGCTTTGTTCGTTGAAGTTGTTAAGAGCATTACACCCATTGCTATAGCGTTTCTTATAGTAATGAGGTATACAGATTTTTTTCCCTATTCCCTATTCCCTATTCCCAACTCCCAACTCCCGACTCCCGACTCCCGATTCCCGAGTTGATATTAATCAACCCCTGAAACCGCTGATCTGAGCGAATGGTGTCAAAATCTGACTCAGTTTTTGCCATCTCTCGATATTCTTCAGGATTGAGAGTAATGGCCTGTTTCAAGTTATCAAGGGCTAAGTCTACATTTCCTTGTAAGGCATAACAGCAGGCTTTGTGGTACCAAGCTTGGTGATCATCGGGTTTAATTCTCACAGCTTTATCATAGGACTCAATCGCTTCTTCATTTCGTCCTAAATCCGATAGGGCAATACCCCGGTTGTACCAAGCATCCTGGTCATCCGGTTTAATTTTCAAAGCTTGCTCATAGGAATCAATTGCTGCTTCTTTTTGTCCTAAATCCGATAGCGCAATACCCCGGTTGTTCCAAGCATATTGGAAATCCGATTTGATTTTCAAAGCTTGATCATAGGAATAAATCGCTGCTTTATTTCGTCCTAAATCCGATAGGTAATTTCCCCACTTGTACCAAGCTTGGTGGTCATCGGGTTTGATTTTAACAGCTTGGTCATAGGAATCGATAGCTTCTTCATGTCGTAGTAATTGCCATACAGCAATTCCCCGGTTATTCAAAGCTTGGTGAAGATCGGGTTTAAATTTCAAAGCTTGGTCAAAGGATTCAATCGCTGCTTCGTTTAGTCCTAAATCCGATAGAGCATTCCCCTGGTTGTGCCAAGCTTCGTGGTAATCATGTTTAAATTTCAAAGCTTGGCCAAACGATGCAATCGCTGCTTCTTTTTGTCCTAAATCCCATAGGGCAATCCCCCGGTTGTTCCAAGCTTGGTGGTCATCGGGTTTAATTTTCAAAGCTTGGTCAAAGGATTCAATCGCTGCTTGGTTTAGTCCTAATTTCGATAGGGCATTCCCTCGCTTGTACCAAGCTTGGTGGAGATCCGGTTTAATTTTCAAAGCTTGGTCATAGGATTCAATCGCTGCTTCGTTTCGTCCTAAATCCGATAAGACATTCCCCAGGTTATTCCAAGCTTGCTGGAAATCCGGTTTAATTTTCACAGCTTGGTGATAGGAATTGATGGCTTCTTCATTTCGTCCTAACTTCGATAAGACAATCCCCCGGTTATTCCAAGCTTGGTGGTAATCGGGTTTAAATTTCAAAGCTTGGTCATAGGATTCAATCGCTGCTTCGTTTCGTCCTAATTTCCGTAGGGCAATCCCCCGGTTGTACCAAGCTAGGTGGTCATCGGGTTGGATTTTCAAAGCTTGGTCAAACGAATCGATCGCTGCTTTATTTTGTCCTAATTCCGATAGGGCAAGCCCCCGGTTGTTCCAAGCTATGTGGTCATCGGGTTGGATTTTCAAAGCTTGGTCAAACGAATCGATGGCTGCTTCATTTAGTCCTAATTCCCATAGGGCAAACCCCCGGTTGTTCCAAGCTATGTGGTAATCCGGTTTAATTTTCAAAGCTTGGTCAAAGGATTCAATCGCTGCTTGTTTTTGTCCTAATTTCTGTAAGGCATTCCCCCGGTTGTACCAAGCTAGGTGGTCATCGGGTTTAATTTTCAAAGCTTGGTCGAAGTTAGCGATCGCTGCTTTGTTTTGTCCTAATTTCCGTAAGGCATTCCCCCGGTTGTTCCAAGCTTGGTGGTGATCGGCTTTAAATTTCAAAGCTTGGTCAAAGGACTCAATCGCTGCTTCGTTTCGTCCTAATTTCTGTAAGGCATTCCCCCGGTTATACCAAGCTAGGTGGTCATCGGGTTTAATTTTCAAAGCTTGCTCATAGGACTCAATCGCTGCTTGTTTTTGTCCTAATTCCGATAGGGCAAGCCCCCGGTTGTACCAAGCTTGGTGGTCATCGGGTTTAAATTTTAAAGCTTGGTCAAACGATTTAATCCCTGCTTCCAAACGTCCTAATATCGATAGGGCAACCCCCCGGCTGTACCAAGCTTGGTGATCATCCGGTTTAATTTCCAAAGCTTGGTCGAAGTTAGCGATCGCATCTTCATACTCTTGGGCAGCAACCAGTAGCATTCCTAGTTCAACTAGTAAATCGGCTTGCTCCTCAGGGGTTTGAGGCTCTGCTTCCAGGCGTTCTTTAATCGCGATAATTTGTTTACTTCGTTCTTCAGGATTCAAAGACTGATTCTGAAAGTCTTCTTGTTGACACTCCTCTGATTTGCTAGGAAAGTCAAACAGACCAGAACGCCAGTCAAAAAAGTCGGGAGCGCGGTGGATAAAATAATTCAGGGAAAATGACCGTAAGAGAAACACAAAACAAATTTTAAAATCCTCTCGAAATCGTTCTCTGTGTTGGTTGAGATGATTTAAAATATGAGGAACGCCTTTCCAACTATAGGAATAAATTGCTTTGTTATCCCATCCCTGCTGAAGTTTCGTCTGTTCATACTTATAAAACGAATATTCTAGACCTTGGATAAATAAAACATTGATATGCTCCCTGTCGCGGCGATCCTGAACAATGCCGTATAAATTATCAATGGGTTCCTCGAAGCGCAACACCTCTATTGTTTTCTGAGGCAAATCCTGCTTAACCTGCTTAACCAACTTCTCTGCTTCTGCGGGAGAACAACGGACAAATAATAATCCAAACCCTCTACGGCGTCGAACGGCACGGAGTAAGTCTTGATATTGTTCTTCTGGACTCGCTGGAGGTAAATCCTCGTCCGCATCAGTAAAGCTTACCATTAGTTGTTGCAGTTCTCATTACGGCTGTGAGTCTAGTTGAGCATAGGCATCTTGAAATTGCTTAATCCCTTTAATCAGGGGATGAACATCGTACCAACACTGTCTTTCTCCTTCGTCATCGAAGTATTGATACTCTAACAAACAGCGATTAAATAATAACTGACGATACTGGTCATTATTGTGTATCTGCTTGGAGCGGTAAACATCGGCTAAAACCGACCACTGTCCATCCTGAACGGTTCGGCGATAGGTATCTCGTGCATCAGTAATCGCTCGTTGCACTGCTCTGAGGGAAATTGGTAAGGTTTCGGTGCGAGCAATGGCGGTTTGGATTAATAATAGCAAATTCCGCACATGACCTCCACTCATAAAACACAAGCGCTCTAAGGCTTCTGGACTTTCAAATATGTCAGTTTCTAGGGAGAGATTGGGAGCAAATTGGCCGACTCGCTTGCTAATCACTTCTTTAACTTTATTGAATCCAGGCTGATAGAGGTTACCCTCTTTAGTGCGTACCATAATCATCGGTAACACCTGGGCATCACCATAGATATCTCGCAAATCATTGGTTCGCTTGGAGTAAAGCATTGAAATCGGAACTGTGTAGACAATATGGCACTTTAATCCTTTTAATTGTTCACTACGGTCTAAAAAAATTTCTTCATGATTAGTTTGGTTACTCTCTTGGATAACTGGCACAATCCGGTCTAAATTATCCGCAATCACTGCTAATTTAGTACATCCAGCTGGTAAGTTCTGTTTGGCTTCTGTAATAAATTGATTCAACGCCTTTAGTAGGGTAACGGTGTGGGGATTAATTTTCTGTCGAATCTGTTGACGCAATGTTGGTACAGCTCTTAAATTAGCAGTTAGCTTGCCATACTGAGAGATTTTTGCTTCTGCACTTAGTCCATCAAATGCTAATTCAGTCAGGGCCAAATCTTTTAACTCTTGCCAGCGGCTTTCCAGCCAGTTCAGCAACGGCCTGGGATTAGCACTATCCTTGAGGTCTTCGAGCAAATGGCGAGTACAGGCGAGCAGAATATCGGTATATTGAGTATCTTCGGAGTCCACATCTTCTTCATCTGCGGCAAAATACACCACATAGAAGTTATTTTGTTCCAAATATTGCTTCAATCGGAACAATTCCGTAGATTTTCCTGCCCCCCGATGACCTCCATATAAATGATAGGTCTCTCGCTTAGAAAGCAACATCTCTTTCCCTAAATCTACTTGGATCTCTCCATCCCCCCGCACTTCCCGACAATCGACATAAACCGGGTCCCCTGCCGGTAACGGTTGGGAGGGATCAAAGGCATTGTAGAGGTTTTCCAGTAAATCAGTCATAGAGGGAAGGGAATAGGGAGTAGGGAGTAGGGAGTAGGGAATAGGGAGTAGGGAGTAGGGAGTAGGGAGTAGGGAGTAGGGAGCAGGTATAAGTGATAAGATTTGACGCTTTCAGTACTGAAATTGATTGTTATCACGTCCGTTATTAAGTTTTTTTGTACTCGTGCCAGATCTTTAGTATCAGTAGTAGTTTAACTAGAGGGACTGGGGAGATGGTGTAATCGGGTGACAACCCTAGGTGGCTGGATCGCTTTTATCATACTGTTTGCCTCAATTCTTCTCCCCGATTCCCGATTCCCGATTCCCGATTCCCGATTCCCCACAACTCCTACGAAGTCTAATCCCTAAACATCAGGAATTGAGAGCAATCGAGCTGTATTTAGTTTTAGATTCACAAAAAGCTCACTATGATGAAACCAGTTAAATCCATGAATGAACTAGTAGAACGGGTATCTAAAGATCCAGAACTTGCGGAAGAAATCAAGAGAGACCCAGTGGAAACTATCCGTAGGCTTGGTCCACCTCTAGAAACAGACCGTTGGATTTACCGGATTGTGGTCACTGCTTTGGGCGGTACCATGCTGGTAACTGTCACAGGTGCCATCGGACTAGCTGTAGCGGGTAAAGATGTTCCTGATATCCTGGTGGGGATTGGCACTGGTTCTTTGGGTTCCTTGGCTGGACTGTTAGCACCAGCCCCATCCCGAGACTAGAGCCCTAAGTGGGTCAGTGTTGAGTGCTGCGGAGCGAGCACGAGAGTTATGCTGGATTTCGTCAGCTTGTGCTACAGTTGGCTTTTTAGTTAGCATTCGCAATAGTGAGCAATTCTTTGACAAATTCCGGAATCGGTGCTTAAGAATCCGGTCTTCCAAATTTAGGGGGAACATTAAGATGCGATCGCGTAGCCTGGCCAAACGCGCCCCGCGTGGCCCAAAGGCCAAGGCCAATCCCGTAGCGTGG
>NZ_CEYLVT010000213.1:6703-12777 GCF_982860115.1 Moorena sp. | reverse complement strand
CCACGCCCCACACCCCACACCTGACGTCTTTGTAAAAAACATACCCTTGAAAGCTGCTCCCTGCTCCCTATTTCAACAGTTAATTTTACTTTTGTCCGACTACTTATCATAAACCGTGGAAATTACCCTGATAACTAATTACACAAGAATTCCTGATCAATGGTCATGAGCAGGCCAATTCAACATATGATGATTAAATCAAAACAATATAAGATTGAAAATCAACAGCGGGAGCAGGTTTTGGCAGAACTAGTTGAGCATATTTTGCGTACCCGTAAAGTGTGTCGCCCACGGCCAGGTCATCCTCTATCTGGCATCTATCTAGAGATCTATCAGACCGTAAAGCAGCAGCTCAACCATCAACTTGAGGAGGCTATTGATAGCCGATATCTACAAATGACTTCTGATCAGGAGTGGGCGTCTTGGCGGGATAGTGTCTTTAAAAAGGTACTTGACGAGGGTCGTCTTCAGCAGCTAGCCCTAGAAGCACAACGACACCAACTCAATACCCCAGAGCGATTTTATGCCTTAACGGAATTGCTCAATGCCATTAAGCTTTCTGGTAAGCTTTACCATCGAGGCAAATTTTCCCCTGAGGTCTATGATGATGCTGTGAATCTGACATTGTATTATGTTTATCAAAACCTCAATCACTACAATCGAGAAAAAGGAAAATTTATAGCCTGGGTCAATTATCGCCTCGATAAGATGTTAAAAAAGGCTCAACAAGACCTGACTGACCCATTTATCCAAGCTCAATCTGGCAAAATTGTCAGAATTAAATATCAGTTGAGCGCTCTGATTAAAAGCACCAAACTAGATCATGTGATTGTTTGGATAACACTGACCATCAAAGGCTTAATTACAAACAAGACCGATGCCGGTAACGTTACTAAACTTTTGATAGTATTATTTTTGTTGTGCCAGTTAATCGCAAAAGACCGAACCACAGGAGATTCATTAGTGTTTGAGATGGCTAAAGCCACTCTGCCTTTGCCCGCAAACTTGTCTGAGCTGACTGGGGAATCGCTCACCATAGAGACTGTGGCACAACCGGAAACAGAACTGACGTTGTATGACCAGGTCAGATACTATTTTAAAGAAGACCCGGAAAACCTGTTGCAGAAACATATAAAAAACCATCCTTCAGCTACTTTGCAAGTGATAGGGTTAGCCTACCTCGACGAAAAAAAATGGCAAGAGATATCGGATTCTTTAGGAATTAAAATTTCATCCCTGAATAACTTTTTTCAACGTAATCTTAGGAAATTAGCCCCTGAAATCAAGAGATATATAGAGGAAGAGCTCGACTGAAAATGGTTTGACAAATATGTAATTCATCAGCCTATGCGCTACGCCCACGCTACTTGAGGTGCCATCACCCTTTTGCCAACGGCTGAATGATTACAGAAATATAGGCTTGTATAAATCGGTGCTTAATCTGCTCAATACATCAACCTACATCAACAGTTCTGGCATGCATGCCAGAACTGTTGAACAGGGAACAGGTTTGAGATCACATTACAAGTCGGTGACCAGCCTTGCCTTTCTGAGTAGGAATCTTAGGACAGTCTCTTCTCTAGAAATAATATCGGCTCTGCCCTCCATTCCCAATTGAAGGGAACACTGGTTTTTGCCTTTACCGAGCACATGGCTTTCTGGAGAGATCGTCACCTCGTAGAAAGCACTAGCACCACGCCCCTTCTGGCTTAAAGCACTTGCCCTAGCACCATTACTTTGGGGTTTAATAGTATCTTCGGAAATTTGGCTGACTACACCCTTGAGGGTACCATAATCTGGATAAGGACAGGCAGATACCCGCATGTGAACCTTTTGACCTTCTGCCAACTTACCAATATCGCTTGGTGACACCACTGCCTTTATTTTCAAGGGTGCATCACCGGGAACAATTTGGGCAATTTCCTCTCCAGAGCGCACAGTTTGACCAGGGTTGCGCAAATTTAGCTTAGAAACAATCCCGTCTGCTGTGGCAGTAATCACAGTTTGGCTGAGGTCGAGTTCTACTTGTTTAAGTTCGCGGGAATCCCGCTCTAAGTGTTTGCTGATTTCAATCCGCTGTTGGATCAGGGCTTCTCTTTCTTTATTTAATCTAGCCAGAGTGGCTTCACCAGTGGCTTTTTCTTGGGCAATCCGTTCAGACGCGATCGCTACTTCTGAGCTGCTGGGATTGAGGGCAGCTTTGGCGCGCTGTAGTCTGGCTTGAGCTGCCTTAACCCCTTGTTGTAGCTGTTTTATGGTTTGTTTTTGCTCTTCAACTAGAGCTTTTTGCGCCTGCACCGCTTGTTCTTGCTGCTGGACAACCAGTTGTGCTTCCTCAAATCTATCCTGGGACAGGGCTCCAACTTCAGCAATGGGCTGATATCGGTTTCGCTTCGACCGGGCTGCGTTTAAAGCAGCTTTAGTTGACCTGAAGTTGGCCTGGGTGGACTTTAACCTAGCCTGGGCTCCGTGCCATTGTTCCTGGGCTTGCCTTAACTGAGCCTCGGCTTCAGAGACTTCAGCCACAGTGGTAATCTTCCGGTCTCGATAGTCCCGGCGGCGGCGCTCTAGTTCAGCTTCTGCGGAGGCAATAGCACGGTTGCTCCGGTTAGTTTCTGCCTGTATCTGAGTATTGAGGGCACTAATTTGGGCTTTGATTTGAACCAGTTGTAACTGGACTTGCCCGATATTGCTTTGTAGTTGGCTTTTTTTAGTTTGAAGGCGAGAGTCGTCGATAGTGGCCAGCCCATCTCCTTTTTTGACCACTTGATTTTCTTCCACAGAAATCTTCATCACCTGACCCTCTGTTGCCGCTTGCACAATTCGCAATTCACCGGCAGGACGGAAAGAAGCCTGTGCTTTGACAGTTTCCTTATATTTGGTCACAGAGCCAATGGGAATTGCTAGGGCTAGCGTAGCCACAATAAACAGTCCGCCAAACTGAATCCAACGACCAATTGGTGGTAAAAATTCGTTTTCTTGAACTGGGGGCAGAACCTGATTTTCGTAATTGCTAATCATAATAACTATGAAAGTTTAATTTAGATAAATTTAGACAAATTGAAAGGAAGTTTTAATCAGTTTGAGTGAGCATATAGCAATTATTATACTGATGAGGTACACAGGATTTTTTACGACTTCTCCCTACCACCTTCTGGTAGGATGGTTATATCATTTCAGGATAATTACCCTTAATAAAAATCTCCCTCGGTGCGCTTGACCCGTAATTAAATTCGCCACGGGTCGCACCGCTCCCCATCTCCCTACACCTCCCACCCTCTCCTTAATTATGGGTATTCAACCAGACTTGATATTAGGGGGGATTCCTGCTCCCTAAAACCCAGGACGAGGTATCTCACCGAATTGAGAACTGTTAGAATTACCATGAAAAGGACTACTATTAACAGAAGAGTCAGAGCCTGAACCCAAGATGACTATATTCTTACTTGAAGGAACAAAATCATCGAGGAAGTCTAAGTGATCCCCAGCCAGAGAGTGTAACTCTTCTGGAGTGCCTTGGATTTGCAATTTTCCTTTTTCGAGCATGATAATCCAATCGGCTCGCTGAATCACTTTCGGGCGATGACTAATCATAATAGTGGTTTTGCCTTGGCGAGAGGATAGTAATTGATCTAACACTTGAGCTTCGCTGACTGGATCGAGGGCACCAGTGGATTCATCTAAAATTAGGACTGGTGGGTCAGTAACTATAGCTCTAGCAATCGCCAATCGTTGCCTTTGGCCCCCAGAGAGATTGGCACCAAATTCCCCTAAAACCGTTTGATATTTGTCGGGTAGTTCGCTGATGAAAGAGTCAGCCCCAGCTATCTCGCAAGCCTTGACAATCTGCTCAAAAGTGACCTGGGGATAGCTAAAGTGGAAATTGTCAATGATGGAGCGACTCCAGAAGTGGGGTTCTTGTGGCACTAATATTACCTGCTGCCGCAAGCATTCCAGGGAGAGGTCTTGCTGGTTGTAGAGGCCATAGCGGATATTCCCAGACTGGAGAGAATACAAACCAGCCATCACTTTGGCCAGGGTACTCTTGCCACAGCCAGATTTACCAATCAGGGCAATGACTTTACCGCCAGGGATAGTGAGGGAGAAATCTTGGAGGAGGTCAACTCTACCAGAGTGGTGAAAGTTGAGCTTACTGCAGGTAATGTCTGCATTGCCGGGAATTTCAGCCCAGGGCTTTTTGAAGTCATTCTCATCTTCTGGGGTGGCATCGATCACTTCCGTCAGGCGTTGGATAACCACCTGGGCAGTAATAAATTCATCCACTAGCCCGATTACCGCCCCCAAGAAGCCCAGAAAGTTGCTACTCATGCCATTGTAGGCGAGCAACTGACCGATGGATAATGTCTGATTGATCACCAGGTAACTACCCAACCACAGTACAGCAATGGAAGTAAATGTGGAAAGAATGCTGGTGATTGTACTGCTGTAAAGCCCCAGCTTCATCATACCCCAGCCCAGGTTGGCCAGGCGACCGTAATTGCTTTGATACTCTCCCCAAGCTTGAGGGGTAGCTGGGGTAGTTTTGAGCACCTGCACCCCCCGAAACGTTTCTACCAGAAAGCCTTGGTTTTCTGTGCCCAAGACGATCATGTTGCGGGTTTTGGCGCGCAAGGCAGGGAGGAAAAGCAGGTTGACGATAGTAACGATCACAAAGGCACCAATCGAAGCCAGAGTCAGTTCCCAACTGTAGAATATCATCAAGGCCAAGGAAACCAAGGCAATAAAAAATTGGCTGGGCAAACCGAGGACAATTTGGGAAACTAGATTATTGATAGCATCCACGTCAGCAATGCGGCTGACCACTTCCCCACTGCGCCGTCCTTCAAAGTAAGATAGGGGCAAGCGTAGGAGTTTTCGCCCGTATTCCATGATCAGCCCTAATTGCAGCCGCTGGCCGAAGTGACCGATCAGGTGAGACTGGACCAAACCGATGGCACTGCTAAACAGGTTCATGGCAATCACGCCAATGGCCACGGTGGTCAGCAGTTGGGTATCCCCCCGCACCAGCACGTCATCGGTGAGCAGTTGCATCATCAAGGGGGAGGCCAGGGAGAGCAGTCCAATAGCAAAGTTGATGCTAATGGCTTGAGCTAAAATGAAGCGATAGGGCCAGACCCGGGCAATAAAGCGCCCAAACCCACCAACTTTATCGTTCTGTTGCTCATAAAAGCGGCTGTCGTCGGGGGTCAGTAACAGCATGATGCCGTTACCCCAACCCTCGATTAACTCTCTGCGAGTGAGGTAGCGTACCCCTACTCCAGGGTCCGCAATCACATATTTTTTTCGTTTTTTGCCATATAATACCACCCAGTGGTAGCCTTTCCAATGGATAATGGCTGGCAAGGGTACTTCATTAATGCGATCAATAATTTGATCAGTGGCTTTGACTTGGCGGGAGTTGAATCCCAAGACTTCTGCTCCTCGGCTCAATCCGAGCAAAGTAGTTCCTCGGGAGCCAGTGCCTACTGCTTCCCTCACACGACTGATGGCAAAGGTACGTCCGTAGTGCTTGGCAATGGTGGCGATGGAAGCTGCACCGCAGTCTTCTTCACTATGTTGGAGGACAATTGGGTATCTCATCTTTAGGGCTAATGCTAGGGGATAAGTTGGGGCTTTGTCCCCGACTTTATCTAACCGTGAAAAAATCTTACACTAAAATGGCCGATCACCGAGATCCGAAGGGCAGGATAGGACAGCCCCTTCTTCGGGATTTAGATTCAGTTAAAACTTATTAATTACCAGTGATTTTGTCGATGTTTGACATAGTTTTTATCCTTGATTTAACTTGACTTAATTTTCCTGGAAGCCAATGGTTGTTCCAGCTAGAAGGGTAAGCTGCCGACAGTTAACTTGGCTTACCCCTTCTATAGAGTTGTCAGGGAAACCTCAGGAACTTACGCAGCCATTTATAAAAATTCACATGAAGACGGCAAAAACAAACCTTATAGCAGCAGTCCTGTTGAGAGTGTTAGATCACGATTGGGGATCTGATCTTGAGCAAGGAATGCTAGAGCCAAAAAAGGGGTCAGGGGACTGTTTCCCCTGACCCGATA
>NZ_CEYLVT010000213.1:0-6603 GCF_982860115.1 Moorena sp. | reverse complement strand
CAAGGAATGCTAGAGCCAAAAAAGGGGTCAGGGGACTGTTTCCCCTGACCCGATACTGTGTTGAGCTTGCGCCCCTGAGATGGCTTCTTCGAGCTGAAGCGATTCACCACAGAGGTGTAGATCACTCACCATTGACTTTATGGTGAGAATGTCACAGCCAAAGTAAGTTACTGATCGCTGTGATTTTTGGTTTAGGCAAAAGCGCGGTAGTAAATATCGTAGGTAGAACCACTTCCACTTACTCGCGCTCTTCGTTGATAACCATTGGTGTTATATGCGGTAAAACCTCCCATGCGATCGTCACGAGAAAAGCGATCTTTATCAAAAAGTTGAACCCTTGCAAAAGAACCAGGAGTCGATGTGCCTTGGTTTACAGTGCGAGTCTGACCTGTAGAAAAAGATTTATCTCCCCAGATCTTGTTGCCATTAATGGTGATATAGGTGTCGTCTTTACCGATGAAGTCAGCACCAGCCTTAATCGCTTGAATTTGATCGATTAATATGAACAGACCACCTTCTACCACAGCCCCTTGTTCGGGAGTTAATTCAGTGAAAAGTTCTTCATTGGCAGTGATTTTGTCGATGTTTGACATGATTGTTCTCCTTGATTAGAATTTAGTTAATTTTCCTGGAAGCCAATGGTTGTTCCAGCTAGAAGGGTAAGCTGCCGACAGTTAACTTGGCTTACCCCTTCTATTGACTTGTCAGGGAAACCTCAGGAACTTACGCAGCCATTTACAAAACTTCATATTAAGACCGCAAAAAAAAAGGCGTATGCAACCGCAGTCCTGTTGAGACTGTTCGAGGAGGATTGGGAATCTGATCTGAGTGGGGGAATGATAAAGCAAAAAAAGGGGTCAGGGGAAAAAGTCCCCCGACCCGATACGGTGTTGAGCTTGCGCCCCTGAGATTTCTTCTTAGAGCTGACCTGAGACAGGACAGTGTCACCAATGAGATTCAAGACAGAAAATCCACTTGAGATTTACCGATTAGGCGACGCTATAGAGCTCGATATCGTATGGATTGCCAGGAGTTGATGTGTTGTCTTGAAATTCATACACTCTTCCATTTTCCAAATTGTATGTTTGCAACAATGTGTAATTGTTTCGGCCGTCTTTGTCAAATTTAATGATTCCTCCGTTGTACGCAGTCCATACTGAACTACTGCCAGGTTTCGCGAACTGCGGCTGCGTTAGTTGACCATCAACATAGTAGTTGATATTATAGTTGGTCTTGTTCCGAATCGTGAACACCTCGTATCCGCCACTGATTGTTTCAGCATCTGTCTCATTTAAATCGACAAACAGGTCTTGATTAGCAGAAATAGTTGACATAGTTTTTCTCCTGGATTAAACTTGAATAAGTTGACTTTAAGGCGATTTTTGTGACCGGTAGAGGGGTAAGCTGTGGACATTTAACTTTGCTTGCCCATCTATAGACTTGTCAGGGAAACCTCAGGAACTTACGCAGCAATTTACAAAAGTTCATATTAAGACCGCAAAAAAAAAGGCGTACGCAACCGCAGTCCTGTTGAGAGTGTTCGAGGACGATTGGGGATCTGATCGAAAACAAGGAATCGTAGAGCCAAAAAAGGGGTCAGGGGAAACAGTCCCCTGACCCGATACTGTGTTGAGCTTGCGCTCCTGAGATTTCTTGTTCAAGCTGACCTGAGACAGGACAGTTTCACCTCAGAGATTCAACCCCCGTAAATCCACTTGAGATTTACCTAAATCTAAAGTGCACCTATGTCAGCGAGGGTGATACCGCCGAAGAATAGAGGAAAAGCCCTTCGGAATGCATACTCACGTCCATTGGCCGCATCGACTGTTCGCCCTTGGAACCCTGGTATAAACGGGCGAGAGTCAAAGGTAACGTTTCCTCCCTCGTTAGTAAACCATAATACACTCCGGCCAGGGCGCAAGTTTCTTGCTCGACCATCGATAATGTAGGGAACACTGAAATTGGTTTGGTTCACAAGCTTGAAGATTTCGTTTGGGCCACGGCCGCCCCGCCTCTTTATGCCGCCACTGAGTGTTTCAGCATCTTGCTCATTGACATCCACAAACAGGTCTTGATTAGCACAAATACTTGACATGGTTTTTCTCCTAGATATAACTTGACTTCAGTTCCCTCGAAGCACATCTGTGTGACTCTTAGAGGGGTAAGCCAAGAGGCCGTAATTAAGCTAAATTCATACAGAACCCAATGACCGGTTTTGCTATTAAAAGCATCACACTTTCTTGACTGCCCTGAGTCTGCTAATTAGTAGCATAATCTCATTTATATACAGCAGAAGATAAATTTATGTAATTTTTATGATCAAGTTTTGTAACGAATCTGCTCAAACTAGGAAATTACCCTGATCGCGGTTTTGACATCCCTAGAACTGGGGTTGTAATCGTTGACTAGTTATTCAGCTATAGCAATTCTATATGATTCGTAAAATATATTGCCCAAAGCTATCGCTATAACCTTTGCCCAGTAAAGATTTACGATTTTGCATATTTTACAAATGATTTAGGATTGCTATAGATAATTTATTACTTCCTGATCAAAACTGCGATCAGGACTAATGTTAGAGCAGAAAAAGGGGTCAGGGGACTTTTTCCCCTGACCCGATATGGTGTTGAGCTTGTGCCCCTGAGTCTACCCTATGCGAAAGAGTTCGATATCGTATGGATAAGGAGTCCTTCGGTCGAGTTGAAATGCATACTTACCTCCATTGGACAAATTGTATTTTCGCAATTGAACCCCTGGTCGGCCAAAATCATAGTCAAAGGCAATGTTTCCTCCTTTTTTAGTATTCCATGTTACATCCACACCAGGGTAGGGGTAGGATGTTTGTTTGCCATCAACACTGTAAGGTATACGAACATGAGTTTGGTTAGAAACCGTGAATATCTCACGTTTTCGCCCCCCGAATATCTTGGATAAAAAGCCTCCTCCGCTAACTGTTTCAGCATCGGTCTGATTTAAATCAACAAACAGATCTGGATTAGCAGAAATAGTGGACATGATTTTTCTCCTGGATTTAATTTGAATTAATTTGACTGGAATTAAATCTTTTTTCCAATTATGGGGGTAAGCAAATCAGCAGTAATTAAACCCTATTACACAGCACATTATTATCGGTTTTGCCATTAAGAGGATTACGCTTTTTTGATTGCCCTCACTTTATTAATCACTCCGAAAATCCAATTTTTCTACAGCCGAGTGTAAAGTTTTGTAAATATTTTTTAGTTTATAGTCTAATGAAGTACATTAATTTTTTTTTAAAATAAGCATGTTATATTTTTTTGCTTTACTCATGTACCTCACTAAAAAAATAATTACCAGATAAATATAAAGTTATGTAACGAATTGCAGAAAACTTGGAATTTACCCTAATAACTAATTAGGCAAGTATTCCTAATCAATGGTCATGAACAAGCAAATTCAACATCTGGTGCTTAAAATACAACATTATACTCCGGAAAATCAACAACGAAACCAGGCTTTGGCAGAACTAGTTGAGCATATTTTGCGTACCCGTAAAGTGTGTCGCCCATGTCCAGGTCACCCTCTATCTGGCATCTATCTAGAGATCTATCAGACCGTACAGCAGCAGCTCAACCATCAACTTGAGGATGATCTTGACAGCCCATATCTACGAATAACTTCTGATCAGGAGTGGGCGTCTTGGCGGGATAGTGTTTTTAAGAAGGTACTCGACGAGGGTCGTCTTCAGCAGCTAGCCCTAGAAGCACAACGGCACCAACCCCATACCCCAGAGGGATTTTATGCCTTAACGGAATTGCTCAATGCCCTTAAGCTTTCCGGTAAGCTTTGCCATCGAGGCAAATTTTCCCCGTCAGTCTATGATGATGCTGTGAATCGGACATTGTATTATGTCTATCAAAACCTCAATCACTACAATCGAGAAAAAGGAAAATTTATAGCCTGGGTCAATTATCGCCTCGATAAGATGTTAAAAAAGGCTCAACAAGACCTGACTGACCCATTTATCCAAGCTCAATCTGGCAAAATTGTCAGAATTAAATATCAGTTGAGCGCTCTGATTAAAAGCACCAAACTAGATCATGTGATTGTTTGGATAACACTGACCATCAAAGGCTTAATTACAGACAAAACCCAGGCCCGTAACGTTACTAAAATTCTGATAGTATTATTTCTGTTGTGCCAGTTAATCGCAAAAGACCGAACAAAAGGAAATTCATTAGTGTTTGAGATGGCTAAAGCCTCTCTGCCTTTCTCCGCAAACTTGTCTGAGAACACTGGGGAATCGATACCCCTAGAGACTGTGGCACAACCGGAAACAGAACTGACGTTGTATGACCAGGTCAGATCCTATTTTAAAGAAGACCCAGAAAAGCTTTTGCAGAAACATATAAAAAACCATCCTTCAGCTACCTTGCAAGTGATAGGGTTAGCGTACCTAGACGGAAAAAAATGGCAAGAGATATCGGATTGTTTAGGAATTAAAATTTCATCCCTTAATAACTTCTTTCAACGTAATCTTAGGAAATTAGCCCCTGAAATCAAGAGATATATAGAAGAATAAATGGGCTAAAAGGGATATAAAAAAAATCGGTGCTTAATCTTATCCATACATAAACCTACATCAACTGTAGGGGTTAAAGGAAATTATTACTATCTATATTAGACTACCGATAGAGTTGATAATTGATTGGTAAGGCTAAACTAGAGAGATTGCTCAGCCACACCAGCCTGTAAAATTATACTCACACTACTTATGGTCACACTACCAGAAGCAGCCCATCAGCTAGCAGAAAAGCGTTGCCAACAGCAATCTCATCTGGAAAAAGCCGAACAGGTTTATCTCAATACCTTGGCGGTGTATGCAGTGAATCAGTACTTAGAGGGTCTAGAATTTGAAACTGATTTAGACTCTAGTGATAGCCAGAATTCGATTATGCAGACATTCCTAGATGTGGCTGATTTAGTAGTTAAAAATTACGGCAAAATCGAATGTAAACCAGTCTCGCCAGATGCCGAGTTTGTTTACGTCCCAGAAGAAGTTTGGCAAGATAGAATTGGTTATATAGCGGTACAACTGAATGACTCCTTGACAGAAGCCAAACTGCTGGGATTTGTGGAAAATGTGGCAACTAATGAGTTACCGTTAAGGCAGTTGCAGCCGATGGCAGATTTTCCAGGATACCTTCAGGATTTACCAATAACATCAACCGATAGTCGAGAGGTTTCATGTTGAAGGTTGTTTAGTTCGTAGGGTGCGTTAGGGGCGGAAAGCCTCGGATTTTTCGCCTCAAGCGCCAGTGTTGGGATAGTCCGCCCCGTAACGCACCACCAAAAGGCTCACCCTCACTAATTGATAGCCGTCACGAACCCACCGTTAACCGCGCTTCGCGGTATAACGGGGGCTTGAATAAGCTCACGACGTGACCAGCCTCAGACTTTTTAGTCTACGTTTTTTGAGCTATCACACCTTTAGATGCGTCGCTAGTCTTCTGCTCTGTGGTTGACAGTTAAACAGTCATAAATGGGTTAAGACAGTGCTGTTAACAAGACAAACTCAAAAAACATTGGCGAAGCGAACTTAACCCTAGCAATAGGAGAAAACACAATTATGCGTGTCTTTGTACTCAACAAAAATCGACAACCTTTAGATCCATGTAAACCTGCGAGAGCTAGGATTCTACTTTCGACAGGAAAAGCAAAGGTTTATCGTCGTTACCCATTTACCATAATCTTGACGGAGGAGATAAAGGATCCAGTAACTCACGAGCACCAATTAAAAATAGACCCTGGAGCAAAAACAAGCGGTCTAGCTATTGTTCAAGGAACACGGTTAATCTGGGGAGCCGAACTTAGTCATAGAGGTTTCCAAATTCGAGTTGCTTTGAGTTCTCGTAGACAATTGAGGCGCAGTAGACGTAATCGCAAAACTCGATACCGCAAGCCCAGATTTCTTAACAGAACTAGACCGAAAGGTTGGTTAGCGCCTAGTTTGACGTCTAGGGTTCAAAATATTTTAACTTGGGTTAAAAAGTTGATTCGATTCTGTCCTATCACCGGCATATCCCAAGAATTGGTTAGGTTCGACACTCAAAAGCTGCAAAATCCTGAAATATCTGGTATCGAGTACCAACAGGGTACACTTTACGGCTATGAACTTCGGGAATATTTACTTGAAAAATGGAATCGCAAGTGTGCTTATTGTGGGGCAACAGGTACTCAGTTAGAAATCGAGCATATCAAGCCATTATCTAAAGGTGGTTCCAATCGGGTTTCTAATTTAACTATTGCGTGTCATCCATGTAACCAGGCTAAATCCAATCAAGATATTGAGCTTTTTTTGTCTAAGAAGCCTAGTATCTTGAAACGAATACTGAGTCAATCATTACGCCCCCTGGCTGATGCGGCTTCTGTTAACTCAACTCGCTGGAAGTTGTACTACGAACTGAAATCAATAGGATTGCCTGTTGAAGTGGGTAGCGGCGGATTAACAAAATTCAACAGGTGCCGCCAAAATCTTCCTAAAACTCATTGGTTAGATGCGGCCAATGTTGGAAAAGTTGAAACTCTGATTATTGAAGTAACCCTACCTTTGGTAATAACAGC
>NZ_CEYLVT010000212.1:0-12824 GCF_982860115.1 Moorena sp. | reverse complement strand
TACCCAAATGTAAAAAACCTACCCCTGTGAGCCACACCCCACACCCCACACCCCACACCCCACACCCCACACCTGACGTCTTTGTTAAAAACCTACCCCTGTGAGGTCACCCCACCCCCTTGGGCTAATGTGACAATTTTTGATCTGGCAAGTGGTTGGCAACTCATGGAATGTTACTAGCGTCAAATTACTCAGATTGTGCCGAAATGATTGCTATTAAACAGGCATAATCTGGTTTTTTATGCTTATTTTTAGCAAAAAAAACAATTTTATTGAACCTAGGAACATCTAGCATCTGATTGGTTCTATTTACTTAAGAACACATTAATTTAAGAGAATGCCTTCCATGCTTAACCTAAATCATTTTCAATCAGGAACTGCTGCTGTTTTAGCCCTTGGACTCACCGCCACCACCATGGCTCCCCTAGTGGCACCTGCTCCCTCCTTTGCCCAAAGCACTAACTTTATCGATGTTTCATCCAACTACTGGGCAAGTGAGTTTATTGGGGAATTGTCCCAGCGCGGTATTATTGCCGGATTTCCTGATGGCTCCTTCAGACCAAATGCACCAGTGACCCGCGCTCAGTTTGCGGCAATGCTGCGTAAAGCAAATCAAGATTTCAATAAACCCGCCATTCGCGGTGGCAACAGTTTCGTGGATGTTGCTTCCAACTACTGGGCAAATCCTGCCATTCAGGAAGCCTACCAAACCGGATTTCTAAGTGGTTATCCTGGTAATATCTTTAGACCTGAACAAAATATTCCCCGTGAACAAGTTTTAGTTGCCCTTTCTAATGGACTGAATTTCTCTTCCAGCGGTTCTACCTCAGAACTGGTCAGTTTCTACCGTGACAGCAGCCAAATTTCTAACTTTGCCCGTGCTCCCATCGCTGCTGCTACAGAAAATCGTTTGGTGGTTAATTATCCTAACGTTGCCTTTCTCAATCCGACTCGGAATGCAACTCGTGCAGAAGTTGCAGCTTTTATGTACCAAGCGCTGGTGGCAACAGAACAAGCCCCAGTGATTAGCTCCCAATACATTATCGATCCCAATCCAGCACCTGTAGCCTTTACAATTCCTGCAGGTACTTCTATTCCGGTTAAGTACAAAAAAGATAAAATTCTGCTCGCCCAAGAGGAAACTATTCCCCTAACCCTGACAGTGGATCTAAACATTACCACTGCTGATGAGGGCAAGTTGCTGATTCCTGCTGGTAGTGAAGTGGTTGGCGAACTGCGTGCTACAGAAAAGGGAGCTCAGTTTGTAGCTCAGCAGCTGTTGATCAATGGTGAAACCCTATCCTTTAATGCCACCTCTGAGGAAATTACCACCACTGAAACCATTCGCAAGGGTAGCAATCCAGGCAGTATCCTAAAAGATGCAGCAGTTGGTACCGCTGCCGCCGCTGCTATCTCTGCCGTTACCGGTGACCGTGCGATCGCTACAGAAGAAATCTTGATTGGAGTTAGTTCTGGTATCGCTTTAAATATCGGCAAACGTTTATTCGGTAGCACCAGTGTTGACCTATTTGTGGTTGAACCAGAAACCGACTTACAGCTTACCATCGACTCTGACTTGGTAATTAGCAGTCGGTAACTAGAGATGTGGAGAGTTAACTGTTGAGAGGATGATAGATTAACAAATGACAGACAACCTCTCAACGGTCAACAACAACTATAGCAAGTCTTATACCCATGAAGTACAAATCTCTGGGTTTTAGGGAGCAGGGAGCAGCGAGCAGGGAGCAGGGAAGAGGGAAGAGGTAAAAAATAATGTGTACCTCATAGCTATGATAAACGCTATATCTACTTAGGGCTACTAAGCGTAAGTCAACCAAACGATAAAGGTTGTTCCAATCCTTGAGTTATCTTGACCATGACTAATGGATAATTCCCCATTTTCCTCAGTCGATAGTAGTTTGGCAGGACTCAACACTTCAATATCACCCTGCATGTATGCCATGAGTTCTTTTGCGATCGCTAATCCTAAACCAGTGCCAGGGATAGGACCATTAGCTTGAACTCCCCGATAATGCCGCTCAAACAGATGGTCTAAGTCTTCTGGAGCAATACCTGGACCAGTATCACTAATTGCGATCGCTATGGCATCACCATGTGAAAGCCATTGTCCAACAGCAACTTGGATATCAATTTTTCCCCCAGCTCGGGTATACTTCAAAGCATTGTCAATCAAATTACTCAAGACTTCCCGTAAAGCCTTAGGATTCCCTTTCACCAAAGGTAAGTTAGGGGCAATAGAGCAATGCAACTCCAAATTAGCCTCTTGAGTAATAGCGTCAGCAGATATCAGCAAGGGTTCTAAGACATCCTTGACCGCAAATGGTTCCAACGGAAGAGTTTTGTCCGTCAGTAGGGGAAATTCCCCTAGGGTGGAGTGTGGTTCGGAGTGACTAGTTGGGTAAATCTCCCCAAGATCATCTGATTCTGGGGATGAAGAAGCCTCAGCTGTAGCTACAGGTAACGTGAGGGATGCTGTATCGGTTTGGTTCATGTCCAGGCAAGCATCAAACTGTTGCAGCAACTCCTGTAAGCGATCGCTTTCTCGTATAATGCTCGAAGCCACTGGATAGTTTTTATCTCCTGGGACCAGTCGCTTCAGCAATAGCTTACCAAAGGTTCGTAACGCCATCAGGGGATTACGAAATTGATGCAGCAGATCATCAAGCATATCCCGTTGTTTGGCCTGTAGACGTCTTTGCTGAGTCAACTGCTGCTCAAACCAACCTTGACGCTGTTCTATGACATATGCGATCGCTAAGGTTCTAGCAATGCGTTCTACACTTGCCTGTTCTGTGTGATTCCAAGGTCTATCATCACGAACACTCACCAATAATCCCATCACTATCCCTTCATGGATTAGAGGTAAAACGATTTGGTGCTGCTGCTGCAGAGAATTTTCAGATCCTACAAAAGAGGTTGAACCCAAATCTTGCTCTTGGTTATTTCCCTGAGGCAGTAGCCGAGGTAAGCTGCTGGATAATCGAGGAATCTGATCAATCTCACCTATTTTCTGTGGCAAAACCCAGTCAGGATCACTCATATCCCGCACGGTACTTGTTTCCGGATAAACTACCACAGGAATTAGCTTTGCCTGATTGCCCTCAACGAATTCTTCCGTTAAATATACAGCACCACTAGCTGCTCCCAGTCCTTGGGTTAATAAAGCCACTTGGTTTCGACACAGGGAGACAAATTCTGAACTGACGCGAGTGAACATGAGCAATAGATGAGTGATCTGGGTTAATCCTACTGGAAGTTAAGCCACTATCAGCTTTACTTCTATAATGTCGAACCCCTTAAACAATTGACTATTATGCTTTACTGACCTTTAGTCATCAGTCATTAGACCTCTGACAAATATCTGTTACATCCGTTGGCCTATCATCCCATCACCCCATCACCCCATCACCTGATCAGTGTAATTGTGAGATGAGTTTAAGGCTATTTTTTATAATTATATTTAATTTTTATTAAATTTATTAAATTTTTGTATTAACTTTCCGGAGGTAATCAGGAAACGTAAAATCCCCTAACGTATTGGTGTCAAAGGTTTCAGCCTGGTTGTTTAGTTCTATGACAAGAGCTTGATATTTCTCGAAAGAGTCGATATAATTTCGACGGCTTTTGTAACTATCTTTACAATTGCCAGCAAAAAGAGGAGGTAAAAAGGTTGGCAAGAAGACGTAAGCGTAAGAGTCGCCGCCGCCAAGAAGGGCGCAAGATACTTGAGCATGTACCTCAGTACAATCTAGAAAGTGGCGAGTATAAACCGGTTACAGCAGCACGCGCATACATTCGATCACAAGGGATAGTTCCACCTGCCCTACTACTGGTCAAACGTAACGAGCATACCACAGACCGTTATTTTTGGGCAGAAAAAGGGCTCTTCGGTGCCCAATATGTGGAAGAAAATCATTTTCTGTTTCCCAGTTTGCGATTAATCAACTCTCCCTTAAAGAAGGTAGGGGTTGCCGCTCGTAGCCGCTGAAACCTTACTGGTAATTTTTATTGAAAGTGCTTTTACTTAGCCCTCCTCAAACTCTAAGGCTTGAGGAGGGCTAAGTATCTTGGGTTTATTTACCTATTCTGGTTATAGTGTGGGAAGATGTCAAACCCTGCTTGCTTACGACAAGGGTTTTAGTTTGAGAGACTGTTGAAGTTGTATTAATTCATCGCGATGGCCAGTGACTATAACCAAACATTGCTCCGCAGCGCCTTGATCTCCAGGGGCTTGGGTAGACGCTGATTCTAATTTTAGAGATACCTGTTCGAGTCGCTCAGCTTTTTTCCAATAAAAAACCCCTGCAGCGGGAGCTAGTGCCACTAGCCCCAAAAAGACCTTAGTCAAAGTCGGAAACAAAATAGATAGCACTAGGGATAAGCAGAGTATACCGCAGGCAGCTAGGACGGTTAAAAAGATAGCCATAAACCAACTCGGTCGGACTATCCCCTGGAACGTGACTTGATTAGTGGCAGCATCCACCGCCGCCACCTGGTAGGCTCTTTGATAAAAATATTGCTTCAACTGGTTTAGAAGCGATTCTTCTGTTTCTGGGGAAGCTAACTTGACTTGTTGTATTCGGTCTTTGACAGAGGCTCGAATAAAGAAAAACAAACCTACTGCCAATAAAAGGGTTAGCCAAAGTGTAGAAGCAAGAATAGTTGTATTCACTGAATATTAACTGTAAAAATACACATCCTTTGCTACTACTTTACAATTTATTAGACACGCTTTGATCAGGTAAAGCTACTCCGTACCCACTAGCTAGAGGCTGTAAGATGCTGGTATGGGTAGATGGCTAGCAGCTAGCACCCCCTGAATTCAGCTGAATCCACATCTGGGTAAGACAATGCATCACCTGACTTCTGTTATGCCACCAGGGTTTTTACGGGAAAGCACCCTGGAAAAAATTGCTACTTCCCTACCTAACTGACTCAACAACAGACTGGTGGCAGGGAGTCCTTGACTGAATTTTCCCAACTGTTTCCTCAGCCATATAGTCATGCCAAAAACTGGCAAGTTCTATAGCTTTCTCCTGCCACTCTGGGCAGATTTGATACATCCTGCGTGGGCGTCCTCTTCCTTCTACTTTTTGCCAGTAGGCTGAAATTGCCTGTTTTTCTTCAAGAAACTTCAGTGCACTGTAGAGGACAGTATCTGAAAGTCGATAGGTGGGGTATTCTTGTTCCAGTTGTTGGATCAGTTGTGTTCCATAAGATTCTCCTTGCAACAACACCGATAGCACATAGCATACGGCTAATTCTTTATTGAGATAGTTGGGTGGAGGATCTTGGAAAAAGCTATAGATATCTTCGAATTTCATCTGCATATATAGTTGGAATTCCCAGTTCTTCTACATGGGATTAGAGGGTTTTCTGGCAAATACTCATGGTTGGAGGCACCCTGGGAAATTCACGCGCGTTTTGCAGTGAGTTTTATTTAAACGACTAACCTGTATAGGTACATCGCTATCACACTTTATAACTTAAAAATCTCTGGCGTAGGGTTTAAATACCTCCCTAATTTGATGAAAGTTTAATGAATTTTGGACTTAACACACCTAAAAAGTAAAGATCAACTTTAATAATTGCTCGAAACCCTAATCCTAAACTTCCGACTATCAAGGGGAACATCGGGAAGGAAGACAAGACAATGATGGGAGCTAGAGACAATGATCGAGGATGGAAGGATGGGGGGATGGAGGGATTAATATCTAGCAATCTTTGTGGGGGTTGGTATAAGTGGGGGTTGGTATAACACAAAAATAAACCATTAATGTGGATTATCTCACATACGACCGATTCAGGCAGGTTTTGTAGAAAATTAACGGTTCCCACAAGAAGTCCCTCAGCGCTTTATCTGGGATTTAGCTGGGGATCAATTGCGAGTGTCATCAATCCTTGTCACAATAAAGTCGTTGGTTGCTGACCCTCCCCGACCGACCACAAGGGTGTTTAGCTTCCAGCCCAAGATTAGCCCTACGTCTTTTCGCGTTGTGGAGCGCGTGGTAGGCGGTTCAAAAGTGATTACTCAAGGGACACAGCCCCCATGCGAGAAATATCTGACACTTCCATCCCACCAGCTCGTCAAAAAATTGCCCTAACGCTGCGCAGATTCGGTTGGATTTCCTTCTGGACTCAGTTAATCCTAGGGGTGATTTCTACCCTGATTTTAGTGTTTGCAGGGTTTACCCTTGCCACCCCTCAACCTGACAATCAAGCGGGTCAAGGAATCGGCTTCGGTCTTTTTTTCGTAGTTTGTGGACTAGTGGCTTTAGGTATAGGTATTTATTTTGCCTACCGTTACACTGGAATCGCTAGTCGGCTCCTAGCTGCCAATGGGTCAGAGATACCAAGCAAAGCTCAAACCCTTCAAACGATTAGGCTGGGCTTGATTGTCAGTTTAGTAGGAATGTTATTGACCATCATTGGCTCATTTGCAGTCATAGGCAGCCTTGTAGCCCTAGCTCTAGCTGAGCAACAAAATTCAGTTGGGTTGGCTTGTAATGATGTTCCACCGATAGACCTGTTTGTTGTACAGGCAAACATCAACACTATTTTTGCTAATTTTGTTGGCATAGCCATTTCCCTGTGGCTATTTAATCGAGTCAGTCGGTAGGGAACATACCTGACACCCGACACCCGACACCCGACACCCGACTCCCAGGAGAAGTTAATTGCCGTTGGCAAGAAAACTGTGGCAAATTGGTGAAGTTAGATCCATGTTGCTCAGATGAGTACCGATCATGCGATCGCGCCATTTTATTAGAGAAAACTCGTGCTTGACCTAAAGCAAATTCGGGAAAATCCACAAAAGGTTCAAGAACTACTCGACCGACGTAGTGTCAATCAATATGACCTACAACCTATTCTGGAACTGAATCAGCGTCAGCGGGAGCTGGAAACATCCCGCACCCAGTTGCAGGCTCGTAGTAATGAAATTGGTAAGCTGATTGGTCAAAAAATCAAATCGGGTAGTCCTCCACAAAGCCCAGAAATTCAGTCGCTCAAGGAAGAGGGTAACCAAATCAAAACTAAGTTGAGCGAACTGGAACCCCAGGAAAAAGACCTAAAAGACCAGCTGAACACCCTCTTGCTATCCCTGCCCAACTTGCCCTGGGAATCCACACCGATTGGCAAGAGTGAAGCGGAAAATGTGGAAATCCATCGCTGGGGTGATGAGTACATTCCCAAGGATTTTCCGATTCTCCCCCATTGGGAAATTGGCGAAAAACTCGGCATTCTTAACTTTGAGCGAGGGGTGAAAATCGCTCAGAGTCGATTTGTGACATTGATCGGGGCTGGTGCTGCTTTGGAACGAGCACTGATTAACTTCATGCTTGACCAGCAAATTGCTGCTGGCTATACCGAAGTGATGCCACCGGTACTGATCAACAGTGAATCCCTAACTGCTACCGGTCAGTTGCCCAAGTTTGCCGAGGACAGCTTCAAGTGCTCTGATGATGATTTGTGGTTAGCACCAACAGCAGAAGTCCCATTGGTCAATCTCTACCGAGACGAAATCCTTGAAGCATCCCAACTTCCCATTAATCTGTGTGCCTTCACCCCCTGCTTTCGCCGGGAAGCGGGTAGCTATGGACGGGATACCCGGGGTCTAATTCGACTACACCAGTTTAATAAAGTTGAGCTAGTGAAAATTGTTGAGCCTAGTACCTCCTCCGAAGAGCATCAGAAGCTGCTTAAGAATGCTGAGGCGATCTTGGAAACCTTGAAATTACCCTACCGGACTGTAGAACTGTGTACAGGGGATATAGGTTTCTCAGCCGCTACAACCTATGACCTAGAAGTTTGGCTGCCTTCGCAAAGGACATATCGGGAAATTTCCAGTTGCTCTAATTGCTTTGATTTCCAGGCACGGCGGGGTAGGATTCGCTTCAAAGAGTCCGGGAAAAAAGGCACTAACTTTGTTCATACTCTCAATGGCTCAGGATTGGCAGTGGGGCGTACTATGTCAGCCATTCTGGAAAATTATCAGCAACCCGATGGAACCGTTAAGATACCAGAGGCTCTACAGCCTTATATGGGGCGCGATTTGTTGTAATACCATGAGCCTAGAGCCTAGAGCCTAATTGCAATGCCTATACAATAGAAAAATGAAGTTAACATTACATTAAATAAATTCTTCACTTATATGTCAATTTTGGCGGCGATTGCAGTTTTGGCAGTCTTGATTCTTGTTCACGAGCTGGGTCATTTTATGGCAGCTCGTCTGCAAGGAATCTATGCCAATCGCTTTTCTCTTGGCTTTGGTCCAATTCTCTGGAAATATCAGGGTCCAGAAACTGAGTATGCAGTGCGAGCGATTCCCCTAGGGGGGTTTGTGGGTTTTCCTGATGATGACCCCGATAGCGAGATTCCTCCCAATGATCCCAATTTGCTCCGCAACCGACCGATTCTAGACCGGGCAATTGTGATTAGTGCTGGTGTCATTGCTAACTTAGTCTTTGCTTACTTCCTGCTTGTGGCTCAGGTAGGAATGGTTGGCATCTCCCAATTCAACTACCAACCGGGTGTGGTAGTGCCTAAACTTGCCCCAGAAAGCAGTTTAGTGGCTACAGAAGCAGGTATCAAACCAAGAGACATAATTCTCGCCGTAGATGGTCAAGGGTTGGAAGCAAACCCGGAAGGGATTACTTTCCTGATGAAAGCGATTCAAAATCATCCCAACCAGCCCCTTCAAATGCAGATTCAGCGTCAAAAACAAACGCTACTGTTGAAGGTGATTCCGGAACCAGGGATAGATGGGAAAGGAAAAATTGGTGTACAACTGTCTCCCAATGGAGAGGAAGTGCGTAAACGTGCTGGTAGTTTGCTGGAGGTATTCAGTCGTGGTGCCGAAGAATATCAACGCATTACAGTCTTAACCCTGCAAGGCTTTGGTCAGCTACTGAGTAATTTTGGCGAAACGGCGGAACAAGTGTCAGGTCCAGTCGCAATTGTGGCGATTGGAGCCGATATTGCTCGTTCCAACGCTGTCAATCTTTTACAGTTTGCAGCTCTGATTAGTATCAATCTAGCGATTATTAATATCTTGCCCCTACCAGCCCTTGATGGTGGTCAGCTGGCTTTCTTACTGATTGAAGGACTTCGAGGTAAGCCCTTGCCCATGGAAGTACAGCAGAATATTATGCAAACTGGGCTAGTGCTGCTTCTGGGTTTAGGTGTCTTCTTGATTATTCGGGATACAGCTAACCTGGGTTGGGTACAAAACTTATTCCAGTAACCCGTGTTTGGTTGTTAGAGGTTAGAGGTTATAGGTTGCAGGTTAGAGGTTATAGGTTACAGGTTGCCGGTTACAGGTTGTCGGTTATAGGTTGCCGGTTACAGGTTGCCGGTTACAGGTTGGCGGTTACAGGTTGTAGGTTACAGGTTGTAGGTTATAGGTTATAGGTTGTCGGTTATAGGTTGTCGGTTATAGGTTGCAGGTTACAGGTTAGACGTTCAAAGATTTCTTGACCTAGGGAACGTTTATCTTGTGGGTTTTATCCTAGATCTTCTCAACATTGAACCTTCCAACCTTCCAACCTTCCAACCTTTCAACCTTCCAACCTTCCAACCTTTCAACCTTCCAACCTTCCAACCTTCCAACCTTCCAACCTTCCAACCTTCCAACCTTCCAACCTTCCAACCCATGAGTATTACCCGTAAATCGTCTGCCAAGCAGCAACGATCCCTAGAAATTCTAATTCGCCTTAAGCGACTCTATCCGGAAGCCACCTGTACACTGAATTACGAAACACCAGTACAGTTACTGGTGGCAACCATTCTTTCAGCTCAATGTACTGATGAACGTGTGAATCAGGTAACACCAGGGTTGTTTGGCCAGTTTCCTGATGCTGTTGCGATCGCTAGTGCTGATATAGAAGTCTTGGAAACTTTAGTGCGCTCTACTGGCTTTTATCGTAATAAGGCGAAAAATATTCAAGGTGCCTGCCGCATGATTGTTAATGAATACGGTGGTCAGGTACCGAAACAAATGGACAAACTCCTCAAGTTGCCTGGAGTTGCTCGTAAAACCGCCAATGTAGTACTTGCCCATGCCTATGGTATTAACCAGGGAGTCACTGTAGACACTCACGTCAAGCGCCTCAGTCAGCGTTTAGGATTGACAGAACACAACGATCCCATCAGGATTGAGCGAGATTTAATGGGGCTTTTGCCCCAGCAGGATTGGGAAAACTGGTCGATTCGCCTGATCTATCATGGTAGGGCAATTTGTAAAGCCCGAAAACCTGATTGTGATGCTTGTGTTTTGGCGGACTTATGTGCCAGTGCAGATCTACCTGAGGTAACGACTACTACAACAAATAGCGGTAAAACTAATTAAGGCGATCGGATAAGATAAAAAGGCAGTGTCTTGTTAAAGAATAGAGTTTCGAGAATTAATGGCTAAAAAATCAATGATTGAGCGCGAAAAAAAGCGCAAAAAAATGGTAGAAAAGTACGCAGCTAAGCGTGAGGCGCTCAAGGAAGAGTTTAAAAATGCTGCGACTCAACGAGAAAGGTTAGAGATCCACCGGAAAATACAACAGCTCCCCCGCAACAGCGCCCCCTGCCGTGTGCGGAACCGTTGTTGGGTTACAGGGCGTCCTCGAGGTTACTACCGAGACTTTGGACTATCTCGCCATGTTTTGCGGGAATGGGCGCACCAAGGTCTATTGCCAGGTGTGGTTAAATCAAGCTGGTAGGTTAATTGGTTGCAGGTTTTAGGTTGCAGGTTTTAGGTTGCAGGTTACAGGTTGCAGGTTACAGGTTGCAGGTTACAGGTTGTCTGACTTACCGTAGTCTACCCTTCGGGTTTTCCTACTGAAGAGGAGCATAGCCACTCTGCATTGAGCTTCAACGGGCCCTTGCATTACCCTCTCGGAACTTTCAACCTTAAAACCTTTAACCTGAAACGTCTACTGCCCACAACAGCGATCAATGCCAAGACTTTGTAAGAGTAGGTCACTGACAGCGTTAGCGATCGCAAATTCCCCGTAAAAACTTTCTCGAAAGTCAAACGACTGCATTTCTGTAACAATAGCAATCACAAGTGAACCCAAATCATTTTCTCCTTCCATCCGTTGACGGACGAAAATCTGGGCGGCGCGTTGTGCAATCGTTTGATTAATTGCTTCTGGGAGAAACTCTTGATCTAGCCATTGCGCAAGAGTTTCTCGTAACCATTCACCTTCCTGCTGAGGATTTGCAGCCGGTGGCAGAGTAATCGCTGGAATTGGTTTCGGTTTAGCCATAAATAAGGTTTGGTGACGGCTAAGCTATATAGTTTTATGTTGACATTTGATTCTATGATACTGTCAACACTCAACACTTAACACTCAATACTCAACACACTGATCCTGCTATTAAAGACTAAAAAGCCTCTTGACTCGCTTGCGAACCCAAACTAGAATATTTTTGTCATCTTCTGCTGCATCCAACAAACCCATTTTCCGCATCTGTTTTTGTCGCTCAGCTAATTCTTCCTGATGCTTGCCTAATTCCTGGACAATGATCTCCGATAGATCTGGATAGTCCTGCAATAGTTGTTTAAAACCTTTATTGCTAATTACAAATAATAGTGACTCTTCTAATGCTCTAACTGATGCTGTTCTTGGTACGCCTAACATTAACGAAAGTTCCCCAAAAAATTGACCTGCCTGAAGATTATTGAGAGTTTTGTTAATCCTCTCTACAAAGACTTCGACAGAACCAGCTAGGATAATATAAAACGCATCTCCAGGGTCTCCTTCATGGAATAACATCTCTGAGGGACGTAAGCGCTTTCGGTATCCAATTTCAATTAATTGCCTTAGTTCTAATTCAGTAAAATTTTTAAAATAATCGACCTGCCGCAGTAAGTCACGTAAGGCTAAAGGTCTAGGTTTTTTAACTTTGAACGACTGCTGATTTGATTCTTCAATAGTTTGTTCAACAGTTTCAAGATTTTGGCTGTGAAGCTCCCTAGCCATCAGGGCTTCAGGGTTGCGCAGCCAAAAATCCCTTTGAGGAAAAGGAATTGAGATTCCCTGGTGACGTAAATTATATTCAATAATAAAATTTAAAGAACTTCTTATCAAAGGTTCTTGATCAATTCGATTGACCCATACCCGAAGTTCAAAGTTTAAAGCACTATCACCAAACCCTTTAAAAAGAACTCTTGGTGTCGGCTCAGATAAGACAGATGGTTCTAAATAAGCAGATTTTAACAGGACTTCTGTCACTAATACTGGATCACTATCGTAAGCAACTCCTACAGGTATGTGTATACGGGCTTTATAGCTATCAAAAGTCCAGTTAAGCATTCGTTTTTCTACCAAATGAGAGTTAGGAACTACTACATCTCCCCCCTCCCTTGTGCGGATGATTGTAGACCGCATCGAGACTTCTTTCACATATCCGGATAACCCATCAAATTCAATAAAATCACCAACTCTTATTGTTCGTTCTAATAGTAATGTCACACCACTGATAAAGTTTTTAGTTATATCCTGTAGTCCAAAACCAATTCCAACCCCTAAGCCACCAGCAATAACGGCTAATGACCCCAATTCAAAGTTATTATTCAGAACAATTACAATGCCTAATATCCCAAATGCGTAACTGATGATTGTAGCGATGACTGCTTGATTAGCTTCATCAATCCCCATTTGGGGAAGTAGCTGTTGTTTGAGAAAGTTTTTTAGGGTACTAGCCAGAAAAATTACTATCATTAAAGATAGTACTAGTTTGATTAGGGATTTAATAGATACTTCAGTACTACCTACTTTAAAAATGGTTAAATTAATTAGGTTTAAACC
>NZ_CEYLVT010000211.1:0-12852 GCF_982860115.1 Moorena sp. | reverse complement strand
TTGACAACACAGTGCGTTTGTGGGACACCGAAACCGGTCTTCTAATCCATACATTAAAAGGTCATACAGATTGGGTCACTGATATCGCTTTTAGTCGAGATGGCCAACAGATTATCAGTGGCAGTAATGACAACACAGTGCGGTTGTGGGACACAGAAACAGGTCTTCCTATCCATACATTTGTTGGTCATACTCGTTCTGTCACTGAGATCGCTTTTAGTCGAGATGGCCAACAGATTATCAGTGGCAGTGAGGACAACACAGTGCGTTTGTGGAACACAGAAACCAGTCAACTAATCCATACATTTGTTGGTCATATAGATGATGTCACTGATATCGCTTTTAGTCGAGATGGCCAACAGATTATCAGTGGCAGTGGCGACAAAACCTTGCGGTTGTGGGACACAGAAACCGGTCAACTAATCCATACATTAGAAGGTCATACAGATGCTGTCTGGGCGATCGCTTTTAGTCCAGATGGCAAACAGATTCTCAGTGGCAGTTGGGACAACACAGTGCGTTTGTGGCGGGGTGGAAATTGGAAAGATTGGTTAAAAGAGGGATGTAATCAACTACAATTTCATCCTGACCTCGTTGCACCTAAAAATAATAAAGCAGGAGAAGCTTGTCTTAAGCATGCCAGTTGGGAAGATAAAGCGAAAGCAGCATTTCTGGTAAGACAAGGTAGGGCTTTTATTTCACAAAAAGAGCCAAATCTCAACAATGCTGTTAAAAAATTTAAAGAAGCACAAAAATTCAATCCTGACATCGACCTCAATCCATTAACAAAGGAAATAGATAAAGACCCCAAAATAGTAGCGCACTTGTTAGCCGCACAAGCCAAGATACAATTTGGAGCGAGACTAGCAAGAGAGGGGAAAATAGAGGAGGCTATTTCTGCCTATCAAGAAGCACAAAAACTCTATCCTGATATCGACCTCAATCCAGATACAAAGGAAATAGACAAAGACCCTAAAATAGTAGCGCACTTGTTAGCCGCACAAGCCAAGATACAAAAGGGAGCGAGACTAGCAAGAGACGGGAAAATAGAGGAGGCTATTTCTGCCTATCAAGAAGCGCAAAAACTCAATCCTGACATCGACCTCAATCCATTAACAAAGGAAATAGATAAAGACCCCAAAAAAGTAGCGCAACAGTTAGCCCCAGACTCGAAATAATCAAATGCCTGTAGGTACTCAAGCCATGGCCTAAAGGCCACGCTACGCGAACGCTTCATGGGGTACTTACCAACTAAATAATTACCATTACAGCCGAAATATTGGATAGATTATCGGCTACTTTGCGCTGCATCAAGAGGTGTGACCCGTGGCGAATTTAATTCGCCAACGGAAAGCGCACCTAACAGGGAATCAGCCTCAAATATAGCAGAAGTCTTCTGAAAAGCACGTAGCGCTATACCTCTGGCGACTCTCTCAATAATTTGTTACAAAAGTTTTTAAAATATGCTATAATATGCCATTTTTTGTGCTAAAATGAAAGTGTGGTGCATTAAAATCCACGGGAAGAGCCAGCCTAAGAGTTTTCCTAGGCCACAGGCTGGCTCTGGGTACCCCTTAACGTAAAGGAGATAACTTCATATTATGTGGCCGTAGGCCAATCGCGTAGCGTGACCATTCGCGTAGCGTGGCCCAAAGCCCAAGGCCAATCGCATTTAGGGTTAGTTTTTTCTTTCATCATTAGTTTTTACTTTCATCACTGAATCTTTTAGCTAAGTTTACTGACTCTTAAAAATCAAATCCAGGAATGTTTGATTAACTATTGATAGTAGTTTTTTAGGTAAATCCTGATGAAATTAACTGACATTAGTGCTTCTTTAGTACTCCTGGGAGCGATCGCCTTTGGCGCGGCTTCGCCGATCGCAGTTACTCCAGCTTATGGAGCCTCCGTATCATTCACTCCGACTGGGTCACAATTAGACAAAGATGCCATCAATGACCTTGAAGTCAATGTTGGTGACACCATTGATTTCTCTTTTGTTTTAGATACTAGCGGTCTCACCGCTAATTTACAATCATTGGATCTTATTGTAGCACTAGATACTAGTGAGTTTCTTATTCTACAAGAATTTAGGACAGATGCAGATATAGCTGCCTTTTCAGAGGCTACATTCAGCCCAGTAGAAAACCCACCCTTGGGGATACCTACAGCACTTTTTCAACGTAGTGATTCAATTGGAGTTTCTCCAAACTCTACCCTAGAAATATCTGGGACAACTTACCAAGTACTCCCTGGGTTTAAGAATGATGGATTACCTGACTTAGCAGTTACCGTTACTTCTGCAATTGATGCCAATGGTATAGATGTAACCAGTCTCTTTAATCCAGTTAGCCAAAGTCTTGATGTTCAGCCCGCTCCTGTTCCTGAAACCACATCACTGTTAGGTTTCTTAGGATTAGCTGCTTTGGGGACTAGTTCATTATTAAAGAACTGTTCAAAACGGGTTTAATTTTTAAAGAGTATTCATAGTTTCAGGTTTTGTGGATGTAAAGGGAAATAGGGAATAGGGAACAGGGACTTATTTCTTCCCGACTCCCTATTCCCGACTCCCTAAAACCTAAAACCTACAACCTACAACCTACAACCTAAAATTAATTAGATGATGCTACGGATTTATTAGCAGCGTGAGCTTCTACCATCCTGGAAATATCAGGATTATAGAGTCGCAAATAATTCCAATAATTACCAAACACTGTTTTCACGTAACCTTTGGTTTCTCGAAAGGGGATTTTTTCAATAAAGGCGTCGGGGTCACTAAAACCGTATCTATTCACCCATTTAGATACATTACCGGGACCGGCATTGTAACTGGCAACCGCTAATAAAGAGTTATTACTGTTTTGTTGGTGGGTAAAGCTTAGATACCATGTCCCCAATTTAATGTTGTCATCAGGGTTTTTAAGATTGTATTCTTTCAACTGGATTTTTTGGGCAACCCAACTACCTGTTGCTGGCATCACTTGCATTAAACCCATGGCACCAGCAACGGAACGGATTTCTGGTTCAAATCTAGATTCTTGGCGGATTAAGGCAGTTACTAGTAAGGGATTAAGCTCCCGTTGACCAGACCAGTTAAGAATTGAACTTTGGAAAGGGAAGGGAAATAGAGCATGCCAGTATTTTGGTTGGTCACGCAGTGCTGCCCATTCGGCTTTTTCTTGGGGAGTCTCTCGTCGTTTTAGGCTCCAGACTTGGTTAATGCCTTTGAGATTATCCCCAATCCCTAGGCGCAATACACCATCAGTAAATTGCTCCGAGACAGTGAGTTCCTTGCGGTTTCCTAATTCCACTTGCCACAGAGCCCAAGCATCCTGATCTTGACCAAGTTGGTACAGTTCTTTTAGGGTTCCAGAACCGTCTTTTAGTAAGGGTCTAGCTTGGGGTCTGACCACTTTTGGCATTAAGTAGCGCACGGAGGTGAAGTCCCCTACATTCCAGCCTAAATAGTTGGCCGACCGCCATGCATAGTAGGATTCTGGATAACGAGCTAGTACATGCTCAAAGGCAGCTTTGGCATCATTAGGACGCCCCAGCTTACTGGCCCATCGACCTACCCAGAAGCCAGCTTGGGCAGCGATGTCACTATCGGGATTGTTGGTGGTAATCGGTTGCGCCCATTGCCATGCTTGTTGTAGCTGGCCTTTTGCTGCTTTTTTTTGAGCCATTTGCCAACGATAATTAGCCGCAGCATCAGAACTAGCATATTGGGTCAATACCGACTTACGAGCTTGGCCAGCAGACACTTTGCTGTTGAGCTTTTCTAGGATTTTGGCTTTGTCGAGCAAGGCTTGAGGAGCTTCATCGGGATAATTCTGGATGACTTGATCGAGATAGGCTAAGGCTTCTGGTCGCTTAGAGATACTGGCAAGACGCCTTAAGGCTAATCCGGTTTCTTTGGCATTGGGATAGGCGCTGATTAACTGTTCATAAAAGATTTTGCCTTTGCTGGCTTTTGTATCTAAATGGAGTCCTCGACCGGCACGGTAGAGATTGCGGGGAGTACGGGGGGCTTTAGCGTAGGCTTTACCAGCTTTGCCATATTTCCAGGTTTCCCAGTATCCAGTGCCAATCATTTCCCAGTCTTCGGGGGTGAGTTGCTCAGGGTACTTGTCAACGATCCGGTCTCGGATCTCCTGCATTCCTAAGGCTTTAGGAGTGTGCTTGGCTAAGATTAATAGTAATGGGAGTTGGTTGGGATTGGCTTTGAGGCGCTGTCGGACAATTTCTAGAGTACGGGGATGGCTGGGAAATTTTGCGATCGCATCGTCCCAGTGCTTAGGATTAGATTTTCCTAGATGATAAAGGGCTTCTGCTGCCACTGCTTGGTTGGGGTACTTTTTCAGGATAGTTTGCCAAACTCCTGTAGCCGATTCCCTATCCCCCATGGCTTGGTAAGCTTGAGCACGTTTGAGGGCAACGTGGGATGCTAAAACCGGATAATCTGACTCAAGTCCTTCGAGATGCTTTAGGGCTTGTTCTGGCTGATTTTGTTGAATTAAATCCGATGCCAACAGATAACGGGCGCGATACTGTTCCCGAGACTTCGGACCAGAGGCAAAGGCATCTAGGTTAGTTGCTCGTTGTTGAGGTGGCAGAGAAACCAGCCGTGCTACAGCGGATTTGCCTGTTGACTCCGTTAACCCTTGGCTGGCAGTCTTGTTTTCCTCCTTTTCCTCTAGTTGATTCGCTACGGTGACACCTAAGAATACTGCTCCCAGGCACACTGATACCAATAACACTATGGCTCCAGCCAATAACAGAAATTGCTGTCTACGCTCTTTTAACATAAATCCTCACCCAACACAGTTGCTGCAGTTGAAAGTCTCTTAGCATATGACCCATCACCAGAGGAATCTGGTTTCCCTCTTGAGTTATGAACCATTATAAAAATTTCTTGGCTAAGAACCTGAAACCGGACTTAGTCAGAATTGGTCAAAATTGGTCAGACTTAACAGAGCACGAAGCCAGCAATAAGTAGATAATTAGATAACTATAATAACTATTATGATAACTATATTTTTTTAACCCTGATGAGGCACATTTTCGTCACCCTTAGCGCGCCCCATTCCATATCTTTGAACTAGGATACCTTTAATTTGTGACGATTTATGGTAAGATTCCTTGTTATTTTGTTATTTCAGGAAACTGGCAAGATGCCAGTTCTACCAAGATGCTCGTTCCACGCCTGATGCCCGAAACTAGGCAGGAAACTGGCAAGATGCCAGTTCTACGCCTGATGCCCGAAACTAGGCAGGAAACTGGCAAGATGCTCGTTCCACGCCTGATGCCCGAAACTAGGCAGGAAACTGGCAAGATGCCAGTTCTACCAAGATGCTCGTTCCACCGACCGGGTCACATTGAACTTGAAAAGAGGTCATGACTGACACCACCACCGTTGATCAGATTCGATTCACTACTGCAGACCTAGATCTGTTACCAGAGGACGGTAATAGATATGAAGCGATCGATGGAGAGCTGTTTGTAACCAGATCCCCCCATTGGAACCACAACAAGGTGGTGGGAAGACTATACAATGCCCTTGATTCCTGGTCTTTAAGTGATAAGGGCTATGGTGAAGCTGTCCTAGTTCCAGGGATTGTTTTTGACCAAGAAAATGCTGTGGAACCTGATGCTGTCTGGGTTTCCGACAAGAATCGCTTGCCACAGATGCTGGATGAAGCAGGCCATTTAACTGAAGCGCCAGACCTGATCATAGAATCTTTATCACCAGGAAGTCAAAACGAGCGTCGTGACCGAGAAGTAAAACTGAAACTCTATTCAGTGCGGGGGGTTCGGGAATACTGGATTGTGGATTGGCGCACTACTAAACTTGAGGTTTATCGGCGACAAACTGCCAAGCTTACCTTAGTCGAGACTCTGTTTCCTGGAGATATAGTGCGATCGCATATACTTCCTGGTTTTGAGTTGCAGCTCCAGATTGTGTTTTTGTAACCATCCTAAATTACCCTATCCTATTTTAATATCCTGGGATAAAGTATTCTGCTTTTTGAGAGTCCTAAGAGCGTGTTTGATAATCCAACTTGTTTCCTTGGTTGGAGATTCTTTTCGCCACCGCAAACAGGTATTGATTACCCAATCTGGACTAGATTTGCTGGCATCATTCAACCAGTTAGCAACCGAACGCTGGACATAATTACTGGTGTCTGAACGAACGAATTCTAATATGGTCAAACCTGGGTCGGGGTTTTTCTTCAAAGTTGGAATATGTTTACACCAAACGCCACGAGGACGAGTAGCTTCTACCGCACAGCGCCGAATATTGGGGTCTTCATCTTTGACCCACTCTGTTAGTAAATCGAAGCTATAAGCTAAATCATCCACAAGATAGCTTCTAAGGGCATCCCAAGCGCATTCTCTGACAGAGAAACTACCATCAGCCGCGAACCTACGCATTATTTCTAACCTCTCGGGTAAGGATAAAGTCTGGTCAGCGGCTATACTAAAACCAGCCCAAGCTCTCACCATGTCAGACCTATGATTAGCCAACGTTTCAAAAATGTCCGTTTGGTTCTCCTCTTCTTCTAGAGCGTTAAAAAGTATTTTGCCAATGCCTTTGAGTCGTTTGGTAATGCCTTGGTCTTGAAGTTTCAAGCTCTGATCATACAAGTTATCAATTTGTTTTGTCCAACCTATTTCTGTAAGACTATTCCGAAGCAGAAAAGGCATATCAATGGCTAACCATTCGACAAGATTGACGGTTTCAATTTTTCCGTGATTGAGTGCCCATAAGACCTCATTCGGAATTTCAGAACGCTTCCTTGCTCCTTTTCTCGCTTTTAGCCTTTCAAGTTCAACTGTGTGCATAAAAAAAGTGGCCTTGCTGATTATGGGTATGGTTTTGCCCCCCTAGCCCCCCAATTTTGGGGGGAACAAGACTTTCAAAGTCCCCCAAACTTGGGGGATTTAGGGGGCTTTAATAAAACTAGATTATCGCGCATTCATTCCTTAATTCAGCAACGCCAAAAAAGTTGCTTTTTTTCACATCTTGCCCACCCTACAAGCTCATTTTCCTCCCCGATTGATAATGCGATACACAATTAACCCAGCCAACGCACCAACTCCAACATGAAATAGCACAAACACGACACTGTAAGTCAAGCAAGGTGTAACACCAGCCTTGGGGCAATCTAAGGATTGTTTGGGGTATAGTTGGGTGATAATAGACTCTACCGGTTTAGCAGCGGTTTGGGAAGAAATACTACTGACCGCTAAACCAATACCCACCGAGGCAATCCAACGTTCTAATCGTTTCTCCTGTTGTGCTTGTTCAGTCTCTACGATGCCTCGGATACTACCAAGCATCTGGTCAAATAGTTGCTGACCAGGTTTGAGATAATTCAGGTTGGTTTGAATCTGACGTTGAAACAGCTCGGTTCTTTGGTTGAGGAAGTCTTCTAAAAACTCGATATTATCGTCTTTGAGATTAGATTCGCCGATTTTTTTTAGCCAGTAGTCATAGTTTTCGGCATTGGTAGCGATCGCAGTTTTGTGATCCTCTATGTCTCGCAGATAAACAGCATAGTCAAAGGTCTTGGATGGCATCTCGGTCAGTTTTTGCTTCAGTTGCTCTAGCCGTGTTTCTCGCTCCCTTGGCAATTCCTTGAAGCCTTTAACCTCTTGTTCCAGTTTCCCATAGAGTTCCCTGGTTTGGCGATAACACCAACGGGCTTCATGATAAGCAAACAGGATTTTACTGCGACAGCACAACAGATTAAAAAATGAACGGTAAGTCTCTATAGCCAGGTTTACGGTTTCTGGGTGACGGTTTAACCAGACCAGAAGGTGACATTGTTCCGTAGGTTTCTCTTTACCATTGTCATAGGCAAAAATTGGGCTACCAAATAACTGCCCAGATGCCATAAACTGCGGTTTTTGGTCGGTTCCCTGGAAAAAAGCATCGACACAGGCATTGGCTAACTTTCTATCTTCCTCGGGAGTGCCCACGGGTTCCCCATAGAGCACTAAGGTTTGTCCCAAGGAAGCTTGAATCGTGCTGGCTAGCAGGCACCCTTGGGGATTTAACCGACTAAATTGACTGGCTGGAACAGTGACATTTTGGTAATACAGAGTTATATCAATAGCATAAGTATCATGAATTTTAACCGGATAGACCTCGACTGTTAGGCCAGAGCCTGCTATTTGTAGTGGTGGCGTATAGGTTAAGCGACCATTATTAGGTAATAGTTCTAGATAACGGCTTGTGATTGCTGTTTGGCTTCGAGAGGATTGTAATTTTTCCGGTAAAGATTTCAGGTCTGGGATAGCTAGGGGTTCGCTGAGCTGAGCACAGTTTTGCCACAACTGATCCGCATCCTGTCCCAACTGTCCCAGTTCTTGGCTTAAGTCTTGGCAGAGATGGAACCCATAAAGGGTGACGCTGGGGTTTTTGATTTGCAAGGCGGTGTCAGTCATCAGCCTTTGGAAGTGTTGGGTTTTTTGGTTTCTGGGGGAGAACTATTGCGGAGAGCGTTGAGCAGTTCTTCTTTCAAGTTCTTTTCATACTCAGCTTTAGCTTCTGGAGTAGGGAAAGTGCCTCCAACTCCCAAGTGGCCAGTGTTGGGTTTTTTGGTTTCTGGGGGAGAACTCTTGCGGATTTCATTATCCTGGGTTTCCCCTTGGTTCTTGTCATCTTCGACTTTAGTTTTATCATTGGGGGAAGCACCTCCAATTCCCATCTCACGGATTGGTTTGCTAGCAAGTAAAACATTTAGAGCATCGTCAATGACTGGATGAGATGTACACCAGTCATCAATCTCATCTGCTAATCCCTCCACATCATCATTAGATAGCGGAGTAATTATCGCTTCCAGTTCATTCCGATCATTTTCATAGAAAATATTGGGTTGGGTTTTGATTAGCTGTATAAAATTTTCTATTACTTGAATCTCAGCTTCCATAGTCTTAACTCCTATTGACCAATTGCACAAAATGCTGCCCAATGATAGGGTTCTTCAAAAGGCTTATCGCTGTTGCTTAGATCGCCCAAATTATCATTCTTCAAAAGCTGAGCCTTCAACAATCGCTTTTGAGCAATCCTAATGGGTAAGCTTTTAATCCAGAGCAATAAATTTTCCTTAGTCACATCCCGTAGCCAGAGTTGTGCTTGGTTGAGGGCAACTGCCAACGGTATCTTATTTCGTAGATTCTCATAAAATTTAATCATCAATAATGTTGTAGACAATTCATTTACTTTCCACAGGCTACAAACCAGCGCTGGACTACCCGCAACTAGGAAACCACTGGGTAAACCAATGTATTCATCGCTGATGTTAGTATCATCAATCACTCCTGTTTCACAAGCCGAAAGAGTTACAAGGCGACATTGTTCTAATTTCAGGGCAAAGATTGCATCTAAAGTGAGGTGGGCATCTGCCAGAATGAGAGCCGATTTACGTGGTTCTTTGTAGTTAAACTCACCGTGACAACTAAAATGGACACAGTGGAATGTGTTGAGAGCTTTACTATCTATGGCAGCTTTGTTGGCAGCGTTTTTCACCAGGACTTCTGTATCTGGTGGTGGATTGAAGTAGCCTTTAATTACTTCTACTCCGATATTAGTGTAATCCAAATCATCAGTAGGGTTTTGAACCGCAAACAGGCGGCTAAAATCCGGGCGTTTTCTAGTTTGAGCAAGTTGGAGTAGTTGACAGCTAGGGGCATAACTTACCCCTGCTGGAAAGCGATCCATCAGAATTTCAGATGTAGCTTTTTCCTGCTGACTGTTGATAGGTAAAGCATGAAGGGGGAATAAATGTAAAACCTGATGGGGGATTAAAATTAAGCGATCGCACGTTTCTGGAATCTGCTGAATGATGTCGTCAATGGGCAGAATTTCTGCCAGCAAATTTAGGAGGTTACTCAGATTGTTTTGCCAATCAGCTTTTTTGTTTTTGTAGCTTCCTAGATATTCATTTCTCCATTGTTCCAATTTCTTGAATTTTTCCGGCTCAGACTCCAAAACGATAGGCTGCTGGGTTTTCTTGGTAAAGATGAAAGTGAGCAGCTTATCCTCTGTAATGTAAAACTCTACAATAGCAGTTTTATCATCTAGATTATTCTGAAATTCATCAAATTTAAAGCTAGAACCGATAAGTAAATATTGGTCTTGTAAATCATTCCGCTTCTCTCGCAATTCTTTGAGATGTTGTATCAGAGCGGTGGGATTGTCAGCTGTGCACTTTTGGATTTGCTTCTGACCTGCTGCTATTTCCTCCCTGTATTTTTCGAGTTGAGTGACAACATCTGGGGGTAATATGGTGTTTTGATCACGGCGGAGAATCTCTTCAACTAAATTGCGGGTTTTGCTCCGTTCAACATATTCAATCGCTTCGGTGATTTTTTTCTGTTTTAGGCAAACTTCTACCATCCGTTGATAAAGACTATTCCATTCTTCTGCGAACTTCTGCTTTTTTGTTTCTATTGCTTCATTTGGTTCAGCAATAGAAATCATTTCATTTCGGAATAGTTCTACAGTCTTTATTGCACCTTTAAAATCGTCATAAGCATTGACAAAATTACTAACATATAGATGAGCTAAACCTCGGTTAAATAGAGTTTCTGCATGATCGTGAGGAAAGCCTTCAAGGGTATAAACCTCCAAGGCTAATTCATAAGCAGCGATTGCCTTTTTTATATTTTCAGCCTGACTCCCTCTGATTCGCCTACGGTAAACAGTTCCTAGATAATTCTGAACTATTGCCCAATCTTCGCGATAGTCTTCATAAGATAAGACTTCTAAAGCCAATTGGAAAGCAGTAATAGCCTTTTCTAAATTCTCCGCTCTGTCCCCTTCTATACTATCGCGGTAAGCAAGACCTATAGAATTTTGTGTATAAGCCCATTGATAGGGATACTCTTCTTTAGAAAAAACGTTTAAAGCTAATTGACCTGCTTCAATTTCTTTTTTTAAATTTTCAGTCTTTTCTCCAGATATCCTTTCAGCATAAGCAATAGTTAAATTGTATTGTATTTGTGCCCAGTTGTAGGGATATTCAGTTTCAGTAAAGACTTCCAAAGCTGATTTATAAAACTCAATTGCATTTTCTATATTATCCTCTTTATTACCCCTGACTCGATTGCGATAGATCATGCCTAAATTTTTTTGACTTCTCGCCCATTCATAAGGATGCTCTTTTTTGGTAAAGACTTCTAGACTTAACTTAGAAGCTTTTATTGCTTCCTCTATATTTTCGCCTTTTTCTCCAAGGATTCGCCAAAGATGAGCTAGAGCTATGTTATACTGAAGATTACCCCATTTTTTAGGTAAAGTCTCACGAGTGACAACTTGGAGAGATACTTGATAACCAGCAATAGCTATTTCTCTATTAAGATTTTCTTGACCTTGATAATATAGATAAATTATATTGCTAAAATCAATAATATTTTTAGCAATTTTTTGGGCTTCTGATAATTCAGTAGTTTTAAATTTATCAATCGCCCAGTTTTTAATAAACTTAGGAAAATCATCATATAATAATTCTAGATTATTGCTCAGCAGTGTTTCTACAGTTTGCGGAGGTTTATTTCCACTTCTTGGGTCATGCTCACTCTCGTTGGTAGCTTGTAATAATTGTTCTAAAAAGACAGTTTGAGCACTTTCGCGATCCGGTGTTTCTGTATCGGGTGTTTCTGTCATTGGTTTAATTTCTATGCTTTCAACTACTGCTAAGGTTTATTTCTGCACTTTGATTGAAGATAGAACAGAAATTATTTCATATGGCTAGATTGGTGGCGTGGCGTTGCTGATTCTTAGTATGGTTTTGCCCCCCTAGCCCCCCAATTCTGGGGGGAAAAACTCTCAAAGTCCCCCAGAATTGGGGGATTTAGGGGGCTTTAATAAAACTAGATGATCGCGCATTCATTCCTTAATTCAGCAACGCCAGAACTGGTAGATAAAAACAAAATATAGTCTTTCTAGTACTTATGAGGTACGGTCAATTTTATTGCCTGCTACTCCCTACTTCCTAACACCTAGGACTTTTTACCTAACCGAATTCAGAAATGCTATAAAGTAAGATGCACTAAAACCTGTTAACGCTAGTGGTCATAATTGGTGATTTGAGCTCCCGAAACCTTGACGCTCACCATAGCCAAACTACTAGATTTTTACCACTAGGATGATTTTACCTAGAAATCAAGCAAGCTTGATTTCATTTCAGGAAAATTAATTAAACTATTAACTATGTAAATCTTTGATGAAAAATCTACCAATTTTTAATTGTTTGAGGTAAGCAAGTTTGGTATTTTAGGGAGCAGGGAGTAGGGAAGTCTGAAGTCTGAAGTCTGAAGTCTGAAGTCTGAAGTCTGAAGTGGGTAGTACTGTATTAACATCTAAGACACGAGTACCCATTAACCGAAAACTAGTACTGTTGTATCTTAAACATGTACTGTTGTATAACAAAGGAGTACTAATTTCTCATATACTAGTACTCGTTTCTCGTTAACTAGTACTGTTGTATAACAAACGGGTACCCGTTTCTCGTTAACGAGTACCCGTTTCTCGCTAACGAGTACTCGTTTCTCACTTACCAGTAGTCGTTTCTCAGTAACTAGTACCGGTTTGTTATTAAAGAGTACTATTTTCTCTCATGGCAATAGGGAGCAGGGAGTAGGCAGTAGGCAGTAGGGAACAGGGAACAGGGAACAAGCAATAGGCAATAGGCATGCTAGCAATAGGCAATAGTCAAGAGGGTTGTAAGCGATGCAGAGGTGCGACAATAAGCGCGAATTAAATTCTTAATGGTAAGAGCGCACCATTACTTGTTAGAGTCGATGCCTGGTATTACTCAGGGCACCTCTCCTTCAAATCTGGGC
>NZ_CEYLVT010000210.1:0-12907 GCF_982860115.1 Moorena sp. | reverse complement strand
CTGTGGACGATGTAGCCACTACAGAGTTAATGACTCGCTTCTATCAGAGGTTAGCTAAGGGCAAGGTTACCAAGGCTGAAGCTCTGCGTGAAGCTCAACAGGAGTTGTTGCAGACGGACGAATTTAAGCACCCCTATTACTGGTCGGCTTTTATTTTGTTGGGAAATTGGTTGTGAAAATTAGGGGGTAGGGTGTGGGGTGTGGGGTGTGGGGAGAGTGGAATTAGGGTGTGGGGTGTGGGGTGTGGGGAGTAGTTGTATTTGGTGCGATCACTAAAAGCGATCGCATAAGCGCGGAAGCTGAGGCCGTAGGCCAATCGCTTTTTTGTGCTGCTGACCAATGTAGTGTGTCAGTGTCTTGATGCAGTCGCTCATGGGGGGAAACCCCTTTTGGCGGCGCTGCATCGCTGCAATAGTTTTTTTGACCCCTCTTTCCACCCTTAACATTCTTACAACTTTTAAAACACTTACCACCCTCTAGCTAAAGATAGCGGTAATGCAATAGTTTTTATGACCCCTTTAACTTTTTACCCTATTACCACCCTTACAACCCTCTAGTTAGAAATAGCGTCAATGTCTTGATGCAGTCGCTCATGGGGGGAAACCCCCTTTAGCGGCGCTGCATCGCTGCAATAGTTTTTCTACACCCTTGCATCTTATGAGAACTTGTGTTAAAATAACAGTATCGTTAAAGCAATGGTTTTACCGCCATGATGATTTCTACCGCCCAAGCTGCTGAATTACTAGGTGTTTCTGCTACTCGTGTTCGTTTCCTGCTGAGCAAGGGCAGAGTTAAAGGGGCTTATAAGGTGGGTAGAACTTGGGTGATTCCTCTGTTTGACGGTATGCCGGTGGTCACCCCTGGTACTCGCGGACCGAAGCGGAATTGGTCAAAGCGCACGGAGTACACTAAGGCTGTGATTCACGTTAATCAAAGGGTAATTCGCCAAAATCTCAAGAGCGGGGAGCGCAACCCTGTGATAACGGTCAAACGGGGTTCTAAAAATATTTATGGTCATACGGTAGAGGTCAATGGCCCCTGTCGGGTGATGTATCGTCCTGATGATCCTTTACATTGTGGGGCTAGGGTGTGGATTGAGACGATTTCTGATTTTAAGGTGAGCTGATTGGGCCAGCCGTCAGCCGTCAGCTTATTTTATTCAAAAGCTGTTCGCACCTCAAGTAGCCTGGTCATTCAAGTAGCGTGGCTGGCCAAGACCTTTGGCTGATAGCTGATAGCTGATAGCTGATAGCTGATAGCTGAATAACTAATCTAAAAACCAATCGAAATTTCGGCTAATTAACAATTCTGTCTTCTTGGCATGGTGAGTGTTTTTCATCGCAATAGGTTGTATAGCAAATTCATAGTGACTTGCTAAATCCCTTGTTTCTTCTGTATTGTCATAGCTCATCAGAAAATCGCCTTCTAATTTGCTAGCAAGTTTAAATAGAGCTTCATGAACAACTGCTGAATATCGATAGAGCCTGCGCCCAGCTTTTAGATAAGGTGGATCAATAAAGTAAATAGCATCATTGCGGTGATAATTTTGCTCACAAACCTCAAACCCATCCCCGGCAATAAATTGAATTTTTGTCTTGATTTTATCAATAGAAAGTATGCGCTTTTTCAGGGTTTCAGGATACCAGCGTGACGTGATTCCTTTGCCATTTTCCCCATTTTTCATAAAACTAGCACCATCAGCCAGAATTCCACCACGATTAACGCGATTTTTCACTAGTGTTGCGAAAGCGAGAGATTCAAGAGATTCATTTGCAGAATTAATAGCTTGCTTAGCACTCTTTGGAGTTAGATTAAAATTGACAATAGTTTCCGCTAACCATTCGGCACCACCACCTAAAATGACCTGCCACACAGCAGCAACCCCTTCATCTTTTTCTACCATAGTCACTCTACCTACTAAATTCTCGAAAGCAGCAGTAAGACTGACTATACCTCCACCAGCAAAAGGTTCAAAAAGTTCCTTATCTGTACCACCTTTATTATACAACCATTGGCGAATTTGGGGGATTAGCCAAGTTTTACCACCAGCATAGCGAAATGGGCTACGTTGCGGCACACTAGCTACATTTATGACTTTTTTATGACTGATGAGAGAGGCAGTATTAAATAGCTCAAGTTGAGTCATTGGCTTATCCTTTATTGTAAAGGAAGATCTACTATGGTTTGAGTATCTGGAGGATTATCTAGTTTATCATCAAGTTTCTGTTGAAGCACTTCAAGGAAATCTTCTACGTTACCAGCTTTCGGTGTTGAAATAGCGTTAATTGCTGCCCAGTATTCTGTATAAACTACATCGTGTAACGTCAAATTGAACTGATTTTTTTCCGGTTCTAGGGTGTAAAGATGCCAGGCAACTTCCGATTTATCCCATTCAACCTGTGGCAATTGTGGCAGAGTATCAAAGAAACTCTTTTGTAAAACGATTACCTGTTTCTTATTCCACTCACGAAAAATTGACCCCTTATACAAAAGCTGAGGGAGGAGGCGTTTGCGTGAGGATGATAGATAATCTGGACTAGGATAATAAGTTGTCAATTTTGCCCAATCTATAGTTTCCCAGTCTTCAGGATTACTAATATACCTTTCAAAGGGTTTTCTAACGTTACCAGAAATATAAACAGCTTGCACTTCTACAGAGCCAAAATCTAAAACTTTTCCTCGATCATCATAAGAAACTAAGACTAGATCAATATTTCCAGCGGACTGACCATTGGCATCTTTCAAGCGAACCTCTGTCAGGGAAGTCCAATTAGTTTCCTCTCCAAAGAAATAATTAGCGGCATTTTCAGCAATTAGCCAATCCTGTCGGAAGCGAACTGGACAAGTAATGACCGATTCATCCCTGTGATAGATACTACATACACCTAGAGGATTGTTTGCCTTATCTTTGGTGCAATTCGGCACCTTATTGTTATAAGGACACAGTTTGTAGCGACGATAGCGCTTTGCCTGTTCTGTGAAGTTGTTAGTTGGGAATCCGAAGACCTCTGCAAGAGGATTGTTGGACATATCAATCTAGTATAGTACTTATGTAAATCTAAGACTACCGTAAAAAGATCAAGATATTGATTGAAGTTGTACCGCGAAGGGTGAAGCTAGATGATTGCTTGCGGGTGAACAGCTAAGGTGGCAATTTAGAGTCAGCAGCAATCCATTGATGCGATTGGCCGTAGGCCACGCTACGCTCCGGAAGCAAAGCTTCCGCGCTTATGCGATTGGCCGTAGGCCACGCTACGCGATGCGACCTAGGAGCCGCTAAAAGCGATTGGCCTCTGGCCACGCTTCGCGAACGCATCAAACTAGACAAAACCAGTAGCAGCTTTCCTAGTGCTAGCGTAGTTAATTATGGATTTAGTCTTTTAACAATAAAGGATATGAGTTTACAGTCTAATGCAAAAGTTGCTATCATCCGTACAGAAAGAGGATTGACGATCTCAGGTACGCGCATCACACTCTATGATGTAATGGATTACCTAACTGCCCAATATCCTCCTAAGTTTATTCGTGGTCTGTTCAACTTAACCGAGGAACAAATTAACGCTGCTCTGACCTATATTAAGGCTAATCGTGCTGAAGTCGAAGCTGAGTATCAAATTGTCTTGAAAGAAGCTGAAGAATTGCGACAGTATTATGAACAGCGGAATCGTGACCTGATTGCCCGACTTGCCAAAAAGCCACCATTACCAGGTAGGGAGGCGGCTTGGGAAAAGCTGCAAGCGCAGAAAGCCAAACATCTAGCTCAATTTGAGTCCCAGCCATGATTTTCCTGGTTGATCATAATCTTGAAGGACATGCTCTAATTTTGTCAGGTAGTATTGCTAGCCTAGGCTGGTTGGATCTGTTACCTATTCGCTTTGTCACTTTTGCAGAGATTGAATTATCCATTACTAGTGATGACAGAGTAGTTTGGCGTTTTGCACAAGCCAATCAAATGATCCTGCTAACAGCCAATCGAAGTATGAACGACAAGAATTCTCTAGAGAAAGTGATGCGTGAAGAAAATACATCTACTTCATTACCTGTTGTCACAATTGGAGATTCTGATCGAGTTCTGAGTGATCCTGATTATCGCAATCGTTGTGTTGATCGGCTAATTGAGATTATCTTTGACATTGATGACTATAGAGGTTCAATGAGACTTTTCATTCCATAAATACGAAGCTCAAGAATGACAAACCTTTGCTTGCCTAATTAAACTCAGTTAAGGTGGCCATATAGTCACCAGCAATCAATTGATGCGTTCGCGAAGCGTGGCCGTAGGCCAATCGCTTTTAGCGGCTCCTAGGTCGCATCGCGAAGCGTGGCCGTAGGCCAATCGCATAAGCGCGGAAGCTTTGCTTCCGGAGCGTAGCGTGACCTACGATAAATCGCAACCAAGTTCCAGCAGACTTCCTAGTGCAATAGTGGAGGCAGTAATGAAGCGAGATTTAGATTATTTCATTGGTGAGCGTGCTGAACATCTGGCGATAGTATACTTGACACGTAGCCACGATCTAGTTGTGGAAAGGATGAAGGCTGATTATGGGCTAGATATGTTGGTAACAATACTACAGGATAAATTACCGACAGGAAGGGTTTTTGGTGTTCACATCAAAGGTCGAGACAAAGCTTTCAACGACATACAGCAAGAAGCGTCACTAGTTTTGTCTGACCAAGAAAAGAAGTACTTTCAAGATTTGCCCTTCCCGGTATGTGTATTGTTTTTCACTATGGACGATGACAGGGGCTATTACCGATGGTTGAAGTATCCAAGTGAATCCAACCAGAGCCTTCATACTCTTGAAAACAATCAATGGCGTTCTCTGGATCAGGAGCAGGTTAGCCAGATAATCGCAGACGTTAATGCTTGGTATAATCGAAAGCACCAATCGGCTGCATAACAACACCCATGGATCCGAGCGCCTTACCGTTAGGCTCACAATCAGGAGACTTAAGTGGCATACAGTGACTTTACTCTCAAGAAAGTAAAGCTTGACTTCAATATCCAGACTGTGGAGGATCAGTCACTATTTTCCAATACTGAAGAACTTGAAATAAGTGATTATCTGGCACAGACCTTAAAAAGAAATGTCCCTTTAGCGTTAGCCATTAATACGGAAAAAGCTAGGTCAGAACTAATCATTATCAATATCTTACTGGAAGTTAAAGAAAAATCATCTGAAAAAATTAGTTTATTCTCAGGCATTGATTTTAATGTAGATAGGGAAAAAGGCTTAACTGGATTTTGTGATTATATCATTAGCGGTTCAGAAGAGCAGTTATATTTAGATTTACCGGTAATTACAATAGTTGAAGCGAAAAATGAAAATATTATTTCTGGCTTAGGTCAATGTATTGCCGAAATGTATGCGGCTCAACTCTTTAATCAAGAAGCAAGTCATGAGTTACCCTGTGTATATGGTGCAGTAACAACAGGGGATGAATGGAGGTTTGTTAAGCTTGATAAAAATGTCGCTTATATAGATAATGATAGCTATTATATTAGTGATATTAATAAAATTATTGGGATTCTAGTAAACATGGTTAAAGGAGAAGCCTAAGACGTAAGCATTCAGCCGTCAGCCGTCAGTGGTCAGTGGTCAGTATTCTCCCGATTCCCTATTCCCGATTCCCGATTCCCTAAAACCCAATCGACAAGTTAGATAATTGTGAAATCAATCCTATAATTCCGCCGATTAACACTAACCATAGGGAATTTATCTTAAAGCGAAATACCAGCACTGCGCTAGCTATTGCTACCATAACGGTTAACCAATCCACTAGGGCAGTACGTGCTAAAATATAAGTTACTCCTGTCATCAATCCTAAGGAAGCAGCATTAACACCGTCAAGGAATCCACTTGCCCAAGGGGATTGGCGTAGTTTGGAGACCCAAGGATTGAGGATTCCCACTAACACAAAGGCAGGCAAGAAGATTCCAATTGTTGCAGCGATTGCGCCAACATTTCCATTCAGGAGATAGCCAATAAAGGTAGCAGTGGTAAACACAGGACCGGGAGTGACTTGACCGATTGCGATCGCATCAAGCAATTGTTGGGAAGTCAGCCATTGGTGACGCTCTACTAAATCTTGTTGTAGAAACGCCAGCAGCACATAGCCACTACCATATAGAACGGAGCCAATTTTTAGGAAGAATAGGAAGACACTAACGGAAGATACTGAAGCAGCGGATGGTACACTAGTTTGTGCTAAAAGACTAGAGAAAGGCACAAGTAAAGCACCTGTAATATTGTTTCCTCTACGCCACAGGGTTTTGACTAGCATTACCGCAGCTCCGACTAACAGCAGTAATAGAATTTCATGGGTACCTAAGAAGAAAGCGATAGTAGCTGCAATTCCTGCTACTGTGGTGGGAATATCTTTTGCTGCTTTTTTCCCCAACTTCCATAACGCTTGTAAAACAATAGCGATGATAACTGGTTTGATACCATAGAGGAGCCACTCTACCTGGGGCACACTCTGATAACGGGCATAAATTGCTGCCATGATCCAGACAATCACCATTGCTGGTAAGATAAAACAAGAACCAGCAACAAACAGCCCTCGCCATCCAGCTCGCTCATAACCAATGTGAATCGCTAATTCTGTAGAGTTAGGACCTGGAATAAGATTGGTAACGCCCAGTAGATCCAGCAGCTTCTCATGACTCATCCACTGTCGTCGCTTCACTACTTCATCATCCATCATGGCAATGTGAGCAGCTGGGCCACCAAAGGCAATTGTCCCCAATTTAAAAAAGACTAGTGCTAATTCTTTTAGTCGTTGCCCCTCTTGTTGTGGGGAAAGTTGAGCGTCAGAACTGTTGTGCTGGTCAGGCTGAATATCGTCTATTTCGTTAGACACTGGTTTGACTCGAAAGGTGTCAAGGTTAATATACCAAAGGGAACAGGGAGCAGGGAACAGGGAACAGGGAATCGGGAATCGGGAATCGGGAGTCGGGAGTCGGGGTAATAAAATGTAATGTATAGTTATTTGCAGATAACTTATTATCGATAGTTCAGCATGTAGCTGTTCCCGTAGCGTGCGCGTTTTTGTGGTTATTTTATTTGCCTTTTGCCTTTTGCCTTTTGCCTATTGCCTATTGCCTATTGCCTACTCCCTACTCCCGATTCCCGATTCCCGATTCCCGATTCCCTTTACTATTATATTGGTTATTTTTATGGTACACTCTCACTAGAGTAATCTGGTGTAATCTATGGCTAAGTTTTACTCAGAAATCAATCAAGATTTAATAGAGTTTATTGAGGAGCAAAAGATATTTTTTACAGCCACAGCTCCCCATCAAGGTCGTATTAACTTATCCCCCAAAGGGATTAACACTTTTCGGTGTATTGATAATAAAACAGTAGCGTATCTAGATTTAACCGGTAGCGGTAACGAGACATCTGCTCATTTGCTGGAAAATGGCAGAATGACCATCATGTTTTGTAGCTTCACTGAAAAGCCATTAATTCTCCGCCTTTATGGTCACGGTCAGGTAATTCGACCTAGGGATAATGAATGGGAAAAATTTTACTCCCTATTCAATAGCCTACCAGGGGAAAGACAGATTATTGTATTAAATGTAGAATCTGCCCAAACCTCCTGTGGTTATGGTGTACCTTTGTATGACTTAAAAGGAGAGAGGGAAACTCTAATCAAGTGGGCGAATAAGAAGGGAGAAAAGGGAATTCACGACTATTGGCAAGCCAAGAATCTTGAGAGTATAGATGGGTTACCGACTAATCTTTTATAAGATTAACAAGAATTAAGAATTAAGAATTAAGAATTAAGAATTTTACATTCTACATTCTTAATTCTGCATTCTACATTCTGACAAACAACCAAACTCACTTATTTTTTAGTTTGGTCTAGGTTAGCGGCAGCGCTATTGACCTCTATGGGATTTTCCTGAACTAAAACACTATTGATATGTGATTGCTCTCCATTAATCAAAGCAGTTGCTTGCTGTAATGCCTCGATGCGATCGCTAACTCGGTTTCTTTCTGGTAATAGTTGCAGGATTTTCAACTTTTCTAGCCTTTGCTTAACCCTACCAGTCGCACCTACGATAAACACATCACGACGTTTGCCACGAGCCTCCTTAACCATAGTCTCTATCGCTAAAGAAGCCGTAACTCCCAACAAGGTAACATCGCTCAGATCTAAGATCAGGACATCATACTTTTCCACCATCCCCATCCGCTGAGAGATACCCTTGGCTGCACCAAAGCTCATTGGTCCGCCGAGACGGAATAAGAAAATTCGACCACGAGCCTGTTTCAGAAGTTGTTTTTCTTCATAGCTCAAACTCTTTTCACCATCATCAGGAGCAGTAATTTCCTTGATTTGATTAATTTGGAGGTCAGTGAGGTTTTTGACAGTCAACAGGTTGGCAATGAACACCCCAACGGCAACGGCTGTAATTAGGTCAACAAATACAGTCATGAATAACACTAAATACATTAATGCTGCTGCCTTGAGGGAGACTTGATGGGCTCGTTTGAGAAAGCTCCAGTCAATAATATCGATGCCTACTTTAATCAAGATGCCCGCCAGTACAGCATGGGGAATACTTTCAGTGAGGCTTCCTGCCCCCACAACAACTTCTAGCAGCACTAGGGCATGAATCATGCCTGAAAGGGGGGTTTGACCACCAGCCTTAACATTGATTACCGTCCGCATGGTAGCACCAGCACCAGGTAGCCCACCAAACAAGCCAGCAATCGTATTACCGATACCCTGACCAATTAATTCTCGGTCAGAGTCGTGCTGGGTACGGGTAATATTATCAGCAACCATGGACGTTAACAGAGAGTCGATAGCTCCCAAGGTTGCTAACATTAGACCATAGCCAAGCATCTCTTTGAGCTGCCTGAAATCAAAGACTGGCAACTGTAGCTTGGGTAAGCCTGTGGGGATTTCTCCAATCCGTCTGAGCTCGCTGTCTGGCAGGTCTGGGAAAAAGACAACCGATATCAACGTACAGACTATCAGTGCTAGCAAGGGGGATGGAATTAATCGACTCAGCCTCCTAGGTGATCCAAACATAATCACCAGAGTCAGGATTGCTAAACCAGTAGCGGCATAATGGGGATTACCAACAAAGGTAGGAAAATTGCTGACAGATTCCACCACACTGCCAGAACTAGGATGCCCGAAAAATGGACCAATCTGTAACAACAGAATGATCACACCAATCCCTGACATAAAGCCAGATATAACTGTGTAGGGCATCAGGGTAATATATTTACCCAGCCGCAACACCCCAAATAAGATTTGAAATATCCCCCCTAGCATGACAACGGTAAATGCCATGGCTAGACCATTCTCTGGGTTTTTAGACACTAGCGCCGTAAACACCGTTGCCATCACTACGGTCATCGGGCCAGTGGGACCAGAAATCTGAGAGGGAGTACCGCCAAACAGAGCGGCAAACAGACCAACAAAAATAGCGCCGTAAAGACCATGAATTGCCCCAGCACCGGAGGATACTCCAAAGGCTAGGGCTAATGGTAGTGCAACAATGGCAGCAGTCAGGCCGCCAAAGACATCACCGCGCAAATTACGGAAATGTAAACCATTCACAAATTGCATGAGTGGGTAATTTAGTGAGAGAATAATACCTGCTCTAGGCCCACATCTAATTGATTCTTTCCATATAACTTGGAATTCCTACCATGATGGTATAGGAAAATCTAAGGGGTAGAGCCATCCAAATATAGAAACCGAGATTTACCTGAGCAACACTAAAGTATATGGAAGCAAGAGTTGCTTATAGCAATAATTGCTATATAAGATGCCATAGAATTTTACACTAGAATTTTACACTGCCAGAAGTGAAACTTTTTAGAGTTTTGGTTAATCGATAGAGTTTTAGCATTAAATCAATGGATGAGATGCACTAGAGACTCTAATCGCCCCAGGGCAAACGAAGCTAAATTCTACAAACCTTACTCAGAAGCCATGCAGAGGTGCGAACCTTGGCAAATTTAATAATTAGATGGGGAAAGCGCACCTAACAAAGATTTAAGAATTAATAATAATTTAACAATTAATAATAATTTAACAATTAATCAGCAAAAATACTTATCTTATCAAGATTATATCCAGAGGTGCGACCCGTGGCGAATTTAATTCTTAATGGTAAGAGCGCACCTATAGGCACTTCAAAATAACACAGGTTTACCCTAGTCATCTCCCTAAAGAATAATTGAGCAAGGTTAGTGGGAGTACACAGAAGGATTGGTGGATTATTTCGCAAATTCTGGTCAAAAATTCCTGGAAAATCAATTACTCTGACCAGAGATTAGAGACTAGAGATTAGACAGTTCATGTAGGGTGGGCAGTGCATCAGACAGATAATGAAGCTTGCAAAGTGCTTTGGTACGCACTGCCCACCCTACGATTAATGACAATGGTGCAAGATCTCAGTTAAATCAGATTGGGATACTCCTGGTAAGATTGGGCTAATCACTGGTAACCTATCCTGCTGTTGACGAGAAAGCATGCAAAAAATCCTGAGTTGGGCAATACTAGCTTCTGTGATTACATTACCTGTTTTACCTGTTTCGGCTGAGCAACCCCTTTTCCTGGCCTATCCCCCCCGTGAGCATAAAACTACTGCAGAGAAAATTTTCTTGATTGGTACTGCAGCCCCCACTTCACAGGTGTTGGTCAATGGTAGACCTATCCCCCGTAGCCAAAGTGGGAATTTTGCTCCTAGTTTCCCTCTGCAGCTGGGAGAAAATCGGTTTACCTTGCGCTATTTAAACCAGGAAATTCAAGTTACCGTAACCCGGCTGTCTACTGAACCACAGTTACCACAAGGTTTGGGATTTGCCAAAGATTCCCTGACCCCAGCAGCAGATATTGCTAGGTTACCTGGAGAACAGATTTGTTTTGGTGCGATCGCATCCCCTAGTGCTACAGTTTCTGTCACCCTGGGCAATCAACGGATTTCCTTACTCCCTCAATCCCAAGATGTCCAACTTCCGTCTAATTTTGCCGTATTGACTGGTCAAAACCAACCTACACCTCGTGCAGTGATTAATAACTACCAGGGATGCGCTGAGGTATCACAGGCTGGTAATTTTGGCAACCCTGTGTTTCAACTAAATCTCAATGGCGAGACAATCAGTCAGCGGGGTACAGGTACAGTGGAAATTCTATCTCCTAACCGCTTAGAGGTAATAGAGGTAATAGAAGAGGCTGGGGTTGCCCGCACTGGACCGAGTACTAGCTATTCTCGCTTAACGCCTTTACCAAAGGGAACTAGAGCAGCAGTTACTGGTAAACAAGGAGACTGGTTACGTCTTGATTATGGTGCGTGGATTCGCCAAAAGGAAACCAAGGTGATTCCTGGTGCAACTCCTCCGAAGTCGATTATTCGCAGTATCACCTCCCGACAGGTACCTGGAGCAACAGAAATTCTCTTTCCCCTAGAGATACCAGTACCAGTGAGTGTGCAGCAGTCAGATAAAACCTTTACCCTAACGCTACATAATCTAACGGCTCAAACCGATACGATTTTCCTGAATGATGGCCCAGTGATTAAGCGCCTAGACTGGTACCAAGTTACTCCAGACCGGGTGGAGTATAATTTTCGACTAAAATCTGAGCAGCAGTGGGGGTATGACTTAAGGTATGAAGGCACTACTCTAATTCTGTCTCTGAGACATCCACCCAACTTGAGCAGTAGAACCAGACTGGGTGTATCGACTCAGCAGTTAGCAGGAATTAAGATACTGCTCGATCCCGGACATGGGGGAGCTGAAACAGGAGCGAGCGGACCGAATGGGTATCCAGAAAAGGATGTTAATTTAGTAGTCTCGAAACTGTTGCAAAAGGAATTGGTACAACGGGGAGCAACGGTATATATGACACGGGAAACTGATAAGGATGTGTCATTACGAGACCGGATGGATATGATTCACGAACTAGAACCAACGATTGCCCTTTCTATCCATTACAATGCACTACCAGATTATGGTGATGCTATTAATACTGCTGGGATCGGAATGTTTTGGTATCATACCCAAGCCCACGATTTATCAGTGTTTTTGCATAATTATTTAGTCCAAAAGCTCCGGCGTCCATCCTATGGAGTATTTTGGAATAATCTCGCCCTAACCCGTCCTCACAAAGCTCCTTCGGTGCTATTGGAATTGGGATTTATGATTAATCCAGTGGAATTTGAATGGATTAGCAATCCCCGAGAACAAAGGCAATTGGCTAATGCGATCGCAGATGGAATTACTGAATGGTTGGCTACCGTCGAGTAATGCACTAGGGAAAATCAGGATTACTGAGGGTAACAACTAATCGTGAAATAAGTTTGTTATACAAAGAGGGATCAGAGATTTGTAATGGTTGAGCCATGGCATCAAACTCTTCCTCTTCCACAGCGAGATAAGCGTCAATCTGATCACGATTAGCTAAGTAAAAAGCGATCGCTCCGTAAACCTGTTCAAGGGTCAACAGTGGGAAAGATTGAACAATACTTTCCGGTGATAATCCGTTGCGGAAAGTATACACAACGGAGTCGAGAGAAATTCGTGTGCCTGCGATCCAGTAACCATTATCCCGATATTCTACATAGGTTTTAGCTTCTACAAGTGGCATCAATTTACCTTGAATATATCTATTGAGATCATATAACTGAAACAACTGGAACAAAAAACTGAGATCAATACTGAGACATTCTGCTCTTGTCTGCCAATTATGCTGAAACTATCGATAGCTATCGATATAGCAATCAAAACTCAGATAACGATAAGTATTTTTACTTACGTTATTTGATGAGGTGCGCTCTGGATATCCCCTGAAGCGCGTTCGCGTAGCGTGGCCTTTTGGCCAAGGTCAATCGCACAAGCGCGGAAGCTTCGCTTCATCGCGTTTTCTGGTT